>DRKE01000451.1 GCA_011051925.1 Deltaproteobacteria bacterium | reverse complement strand
CGAGAATGCGCTCGATCCCCCGCCGCTCGATCCGTTCCGTCCGCTTCGGTCCCGATTCCACGTGGCAATGGTGGCAGGCGAGGTTGCAGCGGAGGCCGATGTTCAGTTGCAGCGTCGTGACGCGACCGCGCCGCAACGGAGGAAGGCCTTCTTCCGAAAGACGTGCGTCGAACGCATCACGCTCGGGCAGCCCCGCATGGGATCGCCTCGTTGGGGGCCGTCGATTCCGGTCGTCGACTAACAACAGGATTCCGAGGCCGGCTTGTTGAGCTTGTAGTCGGCCCCCTTCGTCTCCCGGGGATGACGCGGGGCCGTCCGGCTGCAATCGAAGTCCCCGCGTTCGTTCTCGGGGACGGGCGTCACGGGCTCGATTCCGATCGTCTGGTCCGCGTAGGGCTCGCCCGTGAGGATCCGGAACGTCTTCGCGCAGACGGCGGTGCGGACGCCACGCTCGAGGACGTGTCCGTCGTCGTCTTCGACGCGCCTCCATGGACCCTTGTAGAGGACGGCCTGACCGGCTTCGAGACACGGACCCTCCTTGCCCTTCTTCGCCGTGATCGTGACGGAGCGGAATTCGATCCCTTCGACGACGGCAAAGGGCTCTGCCTCCCACTTGTCGACCGTGATCCCGTAGAAGCCCGCCTTCTCGAGGCGCCTCAGGAAGTCGAGCTCCTGGAAGGCGCCCGAGATGCATCCGCTCCACAACGCCGGGTCGTTCTTGAGATGGGCGGGGACGACCTCGTCGCTCACGATGTCGGAGACCGCGATCCGGCCGCCCGGTCGGAGAACCCGGAACATCTCCTCGATCAACTGGTCCTTTTCCGCTTCGCGGACGAGATTGAGGACACAATTCGACACGATCAGGTCGATCGACGCCGTCTCGATGAGGGGGGATTCGCGGCAGAGTCGTTCCTTTTCCTCTTCGAGCCGCGTCAGGTCCTGCAGGCTCTTCACGGGATGGTCGTTCAGCCAGGCCTCGATCCGGTCGGCATCGAGGGCGAGGTCCTGGATCCGGCCACGCCGGAATTCCACGTTCGCATGGCCGATCCTTCGGGCGACCTCGGGTGCGGACCGGCGGGCCAGCTCGAGCATGTCGTCGTTCATGTCCACGCCGATGACGCGGCCTTCGGGACCGACGATCTGCGCGGCGATGAAGCAGATCTTGCCCCCGCCGCTGCCGAGATCGAGCACGGTCTCGCCCGGCCGGACATAGCGGGACGGATCGCCACAGCCGTAGTCGCGCTCGATGACCTCCTCGGGGATCGCTTCGAGAAGCGATCGGTCGTATTCGATCGGACAGCAGAGCGAAGCTTCGCGAGCCTGCGCGGCCGCGCTGTATCGACGGCGGGTCGCCTCTTCTGCATCGAGTGACGGGGCGGTTTCCCCGGATGTCGGGTCGGGCTCGTACCTGGACATGGTCGTAGAGGATCCTCCAACGTCGGGATGGTTGCTCCCCGGCGGTTGCCGGCCAAGGGTTCGGAATCGGGAGGAGATACGCAAGGAGTGCGACCCGGGTTACCGAGGGTGGGTGGCGCGACCCGCGTCTCGCTTCAGGCGGGCCTCGCCCGCTGAGCCGGGGGGATCCGGGGATCGACCTCCCCCCGAAGGCCCGGCATCTCCGCCGTCTCTCGCATCTCCCGATGGCTTCGATCCGGGGCCGAGCAGGCGGAAATCCGAGTACCAGGCGACGGCTTCCCGACAGACATCGTCGGCGTCCGTCATCAGGCCCAGCGCATAGGCGGGCTGACGTGGTGACGGGGAGAAGAAGCGCTCGGCGTCCGCCTGGAGGTCCACGATCTCCTCGCGCCAGGCCCGAGCGGCCGTCCGGTCCGAGCCGGTCTCCAGGACGACCAGCCGGGCGGCTTCCGGCTGGCGGGGGCTGGGCCAGCTCGCGCCGACCGGGGACCGGCTCGACCAGACATAGCTGAGGGTCCGGCCCGGGGCCTCGGCCCCGAACAGGCGGCGTCCGATACGCTGCTGGAGGCGACGCCAGGCGCTGGCCCTCTCCGGATCGAACCGGTAGAGAACGTAGACCCGGGCTGCGAAATCGTCGGTCCCCCCCGCCTTCTCGTCGTCGATCGAAAGCCCCCGCTCGATCCGCCAACGCCAGGCGAGTCGGGGTGTACGGAGCGGGTCGAAATCCACGGGCAGGGGCAGCAGCATCGCCGAAGCGCCACAGCGGCTGATCGCACGGTATGCGGGTCGTCCGTCGGGATCGCGTTCGAGTTCGTAGAGGGTGCCGCGCTCGATGCTGCGGAACTCGAGGGGCTGCCAGGCCGGGTCGCCGGGGGCGGGAAGCGGAATCACGAGAGGCGGATCCGCCTCGCCGGGGACCGGATGGGCGGGTTGCGCAGCCCGTCCGGGCGGGCAGACCAGCGCGATCAACAGCAGGAGCCCGGGCCCGATCCGGCGGACGACACAGGCCGCGGGATCGGCCCGGCGCGGACGGGAGATGGCCGCAGCGCGACGCTGGGGTGAACAGGAGGTTCCGGTTTCTCCCGTGGGGAGATCGAGGCTCAGCGGCAGTGGGGTCCGGACGCCGGGTCGCGGGACTCGGGCCGCGGCCGGTGCTGCTATGGTCCGCGCCGACTTTCGGTGGCTCTCCGGGCCGCTGCGCCGGGTCGAGCCCTCTTGCGTTTCTGCAACGAGCGTGCGCGCGGCGTCCACACCGGTGACCCGCCCTTGCCGGGTCATGCCGGGCCGCTCAGCCGATGCGGCTTCGTTTCCCGGAGCGGGGGATCCGGAACGGCGGGCGGTTTCGGGATCGGGGGTCGGAACCATGGATGTCCTCTCCGTCGATTTCGACGGCCGAGCCGGGCCGGCTGGCGCCCGGGAAGATTCACATCGAACACTGAGAGATGAAGAGAAGGAGTGTAGAGGATGAGCGAGATTCGCTTCGATGATCGAGTGGCAGTGATTACCGGTGCCGGGGGTGGCCTGGGCCGGACCTATGCGTTGGAGTTCGCGCGGCGTGGCGCCAAGGTCGTCGTGAACGATCTCGGTGGGGCGGCCGATGGATCGGGCGCGAGCACGAGCATGGCCGATCAGGTCGTGAAGGAGATTACCGAGGCGGGCGGCACGGCGGTGTCGAACTACGACTCGGTCGCGACACCCGAAGGTGGAGAGGCCATCATCCAGACGGCCCTCGACAATTTCGGTCAGGTCGACATCGTCGTGAACAACGCCGGAATCCTGCGCGACAAGTCCTTCGTGAAGCTCACGCCGGAGGAACTGGAGATCGTGCTCGATGTCCATCTGAAG
Organism: Deltaproteobacteria bacterium; assembly: GCA_011051925.1. Taxonomy (GTDB): domain Bacteria; phylum Myxococcota_A; class UBA9160; order UBA9160; family UBA4427; genus UBA4427. The sequence goes on along the minus strand of DRKE01000451.1, from coordinate 16,789 downwards.
GGGGCCTTCTTCGTTTCCCAACCCGCCTTCCGCTCGATGAAGGAGCGGAATTACGGGCGCTTCGTGCACACGGCTTCAGCGGCCGGCATCTTCGGCAACTTCGGCCAGACGAATTACGGTGCGGCCAAGATGGGCCTCGTCGGGCTCTCCAACGTGATGGCGGTCGAGGGGGCGAAGAACAACATCAAGTCGAACGTGATCGCCCCGATTGCCCGCACGCGGCTCACGGAAGACCTTCTCGGTCCGATGGCCGAACACGTGAAGCCCGAATGTGTCACGCCGCTCACGGTCTATCTCTGCTCGGAGGATTGCGACGTCACCCACTCGATCTACTCGGTCGGGGGCGGGCGCTTCGCGCGGATCTTCATCGGCATGGGACAGGGTTGGATCAAGGGCGTGGGTGCCGAGGCGAGCGTCGAGGAGATCGCGGCCAACTGGGATGCGATCCATTCCGACGCGAACTACGTCATCCCGGACTCGATCGCGGACGAGATGAAGGCGCTGCTCGAAGCGTTCAAGGGGTAGCGTCTTCCCGGACGCGAACCCAGGCTGCGGTTGGCCTGGCTGGACGAGAGCCCCGGACGACCCGAAGGAGATCGTCCGGGGCTTTTCTTCATTCCCATTCGATGACGTTCGTTCGTTTTCGGCCGCTCGAGCGCCACCCGGACCGGCATCGGCCCCGCCGGATCCTCAGCCCTCCTGGATCTCGATGCTGCGGGCGTTCGAGGCACGTGCGGCGTGTTTCGGAATCTGGAGCTTGAGAACGCCGTTCTTGAAGCTCGCCTCGATCTTCTCGGCGTCCGCGTCATCGGGCAGCGAAAGCACGCGCTGCATCACGCCGTAGGCGCGTTCGACCCAGTGGTAGCCTTCCTTCTCCTCGGTCTGTTCCTGTTTCTTCTCGGCCCGGATCACGAGGGTCTGCCCTTCGACCTCGATCGACACGTCGTCCCGGTCGACACCGGGCAGCTCCGCGCGGATCGTGTACTCCTTCTCCCCCTCCGAGATGTCGACGGCCGGCTGCAGGGCGGCCGCGGGAATCAGGTCCGAATAGCCAGCCAGTGCCGGGAATCCCGCGAGCGCACGGCTGAAGGTCTCTTCGAAGACCCGCTCGATGTCGCTCCGGAAGAGCGCCAGGGGGTCATTTCCCGGCTGGACGCGAGCCGGCACCCCGGATGCCGCCGTTCGGGACGTCCGCACGGGCACCTTCTCCTCATCCTTGAACCAGTTCCAGGGCGCGATCTTCTTCCAATCCATTGTCGAATCCTCCCTTCGTTCCAGATCGGTGTCCCCATCGAGATGGGCGCGGGATCCGGAATGTCCAGGGGGTCGGGGGATTTTTCGCGGACTGCATCGGGATGGCGGGATCGGACGGACGTGTCGACCGGGCGATCGGGAATTCCGCCGACGCCCTGCCCGGCGCGTCGGTCCCGTCGGATCAGGCGTCGGATCGGGCGAGGATCTCGTCCAGGGCGGGCCAGTTGATCGCGGTCTGGCCCGCAAAGACCCGGAGCAGGAGATCACAGTCCTCGTCCTTGCCACGACGGAAGCGGGCGACCTTTTCCTCCAGCTCGGATGCTTCCGGACAGGGCGTTTCGTCCGCGGTCAGCATCCCGTCCTCGTGATCGAGCTCCATCAGGTCCAGCCACTCGGTCAGCAGGTCGAGGCGGCATTTCAGGAAGTAGATCGCCAGCAGCTCTTCGGCGAGGGGATCCGAGCCTGGCCGGGCAAGGGCACGCCGGATCGAGGCGACCCGCTTCGGCATCGGCTGCTTCATCAGGTATTGTGGGCGGAACTTGAGGGCCGCGGCTGCGGAGGCGACCGTCTGGCGAAAGACCTCGGGTGCTTCCTCCGCGATCCTGCCCATGACCCGCTCGCACTTGTCCGGACTCATGGCGGAGAAGATCTGATGGGGTCGCATTCGCCCTCCCGTCCGCGGTCGGATCGCCGCAGCGAGCAGGATGTAGCATGGTCGGGCCTTTTCGGCCCACCCGGTCCGGCCTTTCTCAGCCGGGTGTCGGCGACCGCGCGATCTCGCGAACGGCGACACCCAGGCAGCAGACGAGTCCCGCGGCGAGGGCCGAGTGCAGACCGGTGATCTCGACGGGCAGGCGGAGCAGCACGTTCGTGATGCCCACGACGATCTGGGCCGAGACCAGCAGAGCGGCGATGGCGAGCCAGCGTCGAACGACCCGATGGTTCCGTCCCGACCAGGCCGCGAAGAAGATGGCGAGGAAGCAGGCGTAGCCGAAGCTGCGATGCAGGACATGCAACCCCTGGGCACCCCGCCAGCTCGGAAAGAACTCGCCGTTCATGCAGGTGGGCCAGTCGGGACAGGCCAGACCGGCGTAGTTCGAGGACACGAGACCACCGAGCAGGATCTGGCAGAAAAGAAGCGCTCCGGCCAACACGACTGCGAACTTCTGCGATGTCGTGGCGGGCTCGGGCCGTGGCGAGGGATCAGGCCCCGACGCGTCTGCGAGCGCCCATAGCTTTCGGCCGAGCAGGACGAGGGCCAGGGCGAAGGCGTTCCCCGTGAGCAGGTGGGTGGTCACCGTCCAGGAGGCCAGCAGTCGGAGCACGGTCAGACCGCCCAACACGATCTGCAGCGCGAGAAGCAGGCCCGCGGCGAGCAGGCCCTTTCCCATCTGCGGGCGGAGTCCGGCCTTCCTCAGGGTCAGCGCGCTCAGGGTGAGAAACCCGAGCCCCACGCTCCCCGCCAGGACGCGGTGGCTCCATTCGAAGGCGATCCGGGCATCGAATGCGGGAATCACCTTTCCGAAACAAAGCGGCCAGTCCGGACATGAAAGACCCGCACCATGGGCTCGGACCAGGGCCCCGAGGACGATCAGGGCGTAGGTGACGCCCGCGAGACCCAGGAATCCGAGAGCCAGTCGGCGGATTCCCAGCACCGATCCGGGGTCGGGCGCATTCCCGTTCTGTTCGAGATGGGGAGAGGCGCTGACCAAGGATCGGGTTCTCCTGTCGTTCGCCCGCTCACCGGGGCGGTTGGCTCGTGATCCGGGGTGACCTTCCGGGCCGCGCGGCGACTCTAGAGAATGGGACGGATCGTCGCCGCCGGACGTGGACCCGGTGTTCCTGCGGGGAGTCCCGCTGCCCCGATCGAACCGACACCGCCTCTCCGGGATCCACGCTTCAGAAGCGGCTTCAAACCGTCGATAGGAAGATTGTTATGGTCGAAGCAACGATGACTCGTGATCAGAATGACGACCCGCGAAAACTTTCCGCAATGATCGCACGCGTGTCCGAGCTGGCGGAGACCCATGCGGTTTCGTCCGTCGTGGTCGGCGTCGCCGCGGAAGAGGGGGATCTGCTTTTTCCGGACTACCTGGCCTATCTCGAGAGCGCGTTGCGCGTCGAGGACCAGATCTTCCGGATGACGCGGGAGCGGGCGGTCCTCTATCTCTCCGATGTCGACGCGACGGGCGCGGCGGAGGTCCTCGTACGGATCTTCGCGGAGTTCTGTGACGAGTTTCCGGCCGCGGAAGCCCCTGAGTTCGAGCAGCGGATGCTCGAGGTCCAGCCCGGATTGGGGCCCCTCTCCGTCAAGGACGTCCTGACCTCGGTCTTCGGGTCGCGAGAGACCGTCCACTGACCTTCCACTGACCTGTCGGGGGCTTCCGGGCGTTGCGCTCGCCCCCCGATTCCCGCCCCATCGGATCCGATGCAATCCGAGATCACGCAGGGTGTGATGCGTCGCACCGCGCTTCCGTCCGACGACCGCCACCGTATCCCATCGGTCGCGATCGCGCGGTCGTAACTCCGGCAGCCCGGGCGGCGTATGCTTCCCGTGCTGATGGAACCAATGGGCTCGGGGGGGCTGCTTCGCGGAGGGTCCGCGTCCAGGCAGGATCTTCGGGATCGATGGAGAACGAATTCGATGAACAGACGAAGTGCAGTACTCGCTGCGGCCGCGGCCGCGATCTTCGTGAGCGGTGCCGCCACGCAAGCGGCGGCTTCCGAAGACGGACACCACGGGGACGAGATGGTCAAGTGCCATGGTGTCAACAGCTGCAAGGGCCACTCCGAGTGCGCGACCGACACGAGTTCGTGCAACGGAAAGAACGAATGTGCCGGCAAGGGCTGGATCAAGATGAGCCCTGAGGAATGCGAAAAGGCCAAGGCGGCCAGGGCGAAGAAGTAGGTCGCCGTTCGGGGCCGCGGGCGGGTTCCCTCGTTTCGGGGAAGCCTCGCCCGCTGGCCCGGCGATCGTCGCGAAGCCTTCCTGACGATGCATCCGAATCCCGATCGACCTGCTGGCCCCTCCGACGCACCCTTCCTGGGGGTGGGGGTGGGATTGCGAACGGTCCACTATGAGGATGTCCTCGGGCGGGATCCCTCGGGCGGCCCGGGCGTCGACTGGTTCGAGCTGCTGTCCGAGAACTACATGGTTCCCGGCGGGCGTCCCCTTCGGATCGTCGATGAGATCCGGGAACGCGTGCCCGTCGCCCTGCACGGGGTCTCGCTCAACATCGGATCGACGGATCCCCTGAGCCCCGGATATCTCGACGAACTCGATCGGCTCGTGCGGAGGGCCCGACCCGCCTGGATTTCCGATCATCTCTGCTGGACGGGTGTCGGGGGGACGAACCTGCATGATCTGCTGCCCCTGCCCTATGTCGACGATGTGATCGACCACGTGGCGGGCCGCGTGCGTCGCGTGCAGGATCGTCTCGGCCGACGGATCGCCCTGGAGAATGTCTCGTCGTACATGAGCTTCACGGTGGATTCGATGAGCGAATGGGAATTCCTCACCACGATTGCCGAGGAGGCGGATTGCGGAATCCTCCTGGACGTCAACAACGTCTTCGTGAGCGCCCACAATCACGGTTTCGATCCGATGAAATACATCGATTCGATTCCACCCGAGCGTGTCTTCCAGATCCATCTGGCCGGCCACAGTTCATCGGGCGACATGTTGATCGACACGCACGACCATCCCGTGACGGATGCGGTCTGGGGCCTCTACGAGCGGGCGATCGAACGGATCGGTCCCGTGTCGACGTTGATCGAATGGGATGACCGGATTCCCACCTGGCCCCGACTGGTCGAGGAAGCGGAGAAGGCGCGGGACATTCTCGAACGCGTGACGACGGGCGGGGCGACCGATGCGGCTTCGTGAAGCCCAGACCGCTCTCGCCGAGTGGATCCGGGCGCCGGAGGGCGTCGCGCAGGCGCTGGTCGAGGAGGATGCGAAGCGCCGGGACGCCGCGCCGGGAAGCGCGCGCCGACGGCTCGAAAGCCTGATCCGGAGCGACGAGGTCCTCGACGCGACCGGTCGACTCGAGATCTACGCCAACGCCTATTTCCATCGGATCCTCGGGGTTCTCTCGAGCGACTACCCGGCCCTGCGGGCGGCCCTGGGAGCGGATCTGTTTCACGACCTGGTGACTTCCTATCTGCTCGTCGAACCTTCCCGCCACCCGTCGATCCGTCATGCCGGTCTCCATCTGGCCGACTTTCTCGGGCATCACGACGCGACCGCGAGACTTCGCGAGCGCGCGCCCTGGGCCGCGGACCTGGCCGCGTTCGAGTGGGCCCGCAATGACATGTTCGATGCGCCCGACCGTTCCCTGCTGGAAGCCGACGCGCTCGCCTCCCTCCTGCCGCAGGAATTCGCGTCGCTTTCCCTTTGCCTCGGGCCCTGGGCCTCGTTCCGCTCCTACGACCACCCGGTCGACCGGCTCTGGTCGGCCGCGATCGAAGAGGCCGGAATCGAGTCGATCGAGGCGGCGAACGAGGTCGTCTCGAGGGGGCGGGGTCGGTCGTCGGGCGGAAAAGACCGCGTGACGCTCCTCGTCTGGCGGAAGGCCGAGCGCGTCTGCCATCGGAGGCTCGATCCGGTCGAGGCGGGGGCCCTGGCCCATCTGAGCCTGGGAATCCGCTTCGAGGCGCTTTGCGAGTGGGCGGCGGACGAGATCGGGGAAGCCGAGGCGCCAGCGCGTGCGGCGGGCTGGCTGGCCCGTTGGGTCGAAGACGGACTCCTCGACGCGAGCGGCTGACGCCGATCCGCCGAGGTCAACCGTCCGCCGGAGGCGCGAGGTCGGCCGGGCGCGGTGGCCGTGTAGGGCCCGCCGCGGCCTCTTCCGGGGATGTCGTCGACGAATCGGGACCGGTCGCGGTCGACGGGTCTCCGCTTCCCCCGATCAGCCAGCGCGCCTCCTGGTCGGGAAGCATCGACGCCAGTCTTTCCCTGAAACGGGCATCGTCGTCTGGCGTGAGTTCGTCGCGCCACTGTCCGATCGTTCCCCGGTTGAAGAAGCGCGTACTGTCCTGCCAGAGGCCCCGTTCGGTTCCGGGCGCGAAGCGTTCCGCGTTTCGCCGCATGTTCTCGAAGCTCGCCGTTTCGGCGAGGCGCGAGATCAGTTCGGGCGCGACCTCGATGTCGAGGTGATCCGCCATCCGCTTCATCTCGCCGAGCAGGTCCCGCTTGAGGTCCGAATAGTGGTAGAGCTCGATGTTCGGCAGATGAGCATGGGAACGGAACGTCTCGTAATGATGGACGAGACCGGCGAGCGACGGACCCTGGTCCTCTCCGGGTTGGAACCCGGCCTCCAGCCAGCGGTGAAAAGCCTCGGCCGGCGATGTCTCGAGAGCCGTCTTCGGAAGGTCGAGTTTCATGTTGTCGACATGGTTGCGGAGCGAGAAGAAGACGTCGCGGGGATCCCGATAGACGACGACATAACGTGCGTCTTCGAAATAGGGAATGCCATCGAGCGGCGTATGGGTCTTGATGACGTGTCGATGCGCCTGGCCGCGGAGTCTTTCGACGACCTCATCCAGGGGGACGAGCGTCGAGTCGAACCACGGGGAGATCTCGGCGGGATTGACGTCCAGATCCGGTCGCTGGAAAACGAGGAGTGCGCAGATGGCCTGGGTCCAGGTCGTTCCGCATTTGGGCGGCGTGCAGACGAAGATCTCGCCGGGTTGATGTTCGAAGCGTGACCAGCGGGTGCCATCGGTGAACATCCCTTTGTAGAGGTGGCGCATTTCGGGGCGATCCGGCGAGCGTCCAGCGTTCAAGTCAGTCCTCCTTCCCGTTCCCCGAGCCCGCGCCGCGGAACTCGCGGGCGAGGGTCTTCTTGAGAAGCTCGAGCTCGTCGCGCAGGAAAGGGGGCGGCTTGCCGGCGAGCAGCTGCAACGAAGCGAGGCCCGAGAGCGTCGAGATCGTATAATGCTGGATCATCAGCGTCCGGCGCCGCCCCAGATCGAGTTCGGGGAAGAGCCGATGCCAGATCCGCGTCCACGCCTTGAGGATCTCGTTCTGCCAGGACAGGTCGTTCCTTTCCGGTTCGGCCCGGGCCTCGCGCGAGACGGAGTCGGCCAACAGGATCTCGAACGATGCCCGATATCGCGCCGAACCGAAATGCTCCCAGGCGGCATCGACGAAGGTCCCGATCCGACGGGGGAGCGACGTCTTTCGCGGAAGGCTTTCGAAGGCTTCGGCGAGCCCCGCCGAGAAGTCGTTGAACGAGTCCTCGACGATCGCGCCGAGGATGCCGTCCTTGCCTCCGAAATGATGCTGGACGGCACCCCAGGTCACCCCCGAGCGTCGCGTGATCTCGGCGGAGGTCGTCCGCTGGTAGCCGATCTCGTTGATGCTTTCGATGGTGGCGGCCAGGATCCGGGCGCGGGTCTCGGCCCGGCGCTCGACCTGCGTGCGCCGGGGGCGGCGCCTCTCGGGAAGCCTGAGTGAATGGGTCTCGGCCATTTCGGAAACGAGCATAATCCATTTTCATTGCACGTACTATGTAAAATGTTTAATCTTCCAGGCGAAGCGAGCGGAGTCGCGATGATCGAATTCAATCCCTACGCCTACGAGATCCACGAAGATCCCTATCCGATCTACGCGCGGCTTCGCTCGGAAGCGCCGGTCTACCGGAACGAGGAGCTGGATTTCTGGGCCCTCGCGCGACATGCGGACGTGCTGGCCGCCTTCAAGGACGTGAAGCGATTCTCGAATCGCTTCGGGGTCTCGATCGATCCTTCTTCGTACGGTCCCCACGCGCGGATCGGCACGTCCTTCCTCGCGATGGACCCACCCGAGCACACACGGATGCGAGGGCTCGTCTCCCGCAGCTTCACGCCGCGCAGGGTGCGGGAGATGGAGCCGAGGATCCGGGCGATCGCGGTCCAGCGTCTCGACCGTCTCGTCGGAGCCGGCTCTTTCGACGTGATCGGGGAATTCGCGGGCAAGCTTCCGATGGACGTGATCAGCGAGATGCTCGGCGTGCCCGAAGCCGACCGGGATGAATTGCGGACCTGGGCGGACCTGCTGGTCCATCGCGAGGAGGGCATGATGGACGTGCCCCGCGAAGGGGCGGCTGCCTTCCGGAAGATCCTCGACTATTTCACCGAGCTGATCGCGGAGCGACGGAAGAAACCGGGTGGAGACCTGCTGAGTGCCCTGCTCGAGCCCGCGTGCGCGGAGGATCGTCTCACGGACAAGGAGCTCCTGGGCTTCTGCAACCTGATGATCGTCGCCGGCAACGAGACGACGACGAAGCTGATCGCGAACGCACTCTACTGGCTCGATCGGACGCCGACACAGCGCGCGCGGATCGCCTCCGGCCAGGCGACGAAATCGCAGTGGGTCGAGGAGACGCTGCGATTCGACAACTCGACGCAGATGCTCGTGAGGACCCTGGCCGAGGATGTTCCGCTCGGGGGCACGACCCTCGAGAAGGGCGGTCGGGCCCTCCTGCTCGTGGGTTCGGCCAATCGGGACGAACGCGTCTTTCCCCGTGCGGACGAGTATGATCTGACCCGCGATTGCACGCGGATGCTGTCCTTCGGTCAGGGGACGCATTTCTGTCTGGGCGCCTCGCTTGCCCGTCTCGAGGGGGCGGTTTCCCTCGACGAGTGGTGGAAGCGGTTCCCCGACTATCATGTCGATCTGGACGGTGTCGTCCGGGTCCACTCGGTCAACGTTCGGGGCTTCGCGAAGCTTCCCGTTCGGGTCTGAAGGAGGGATCACGATGACGCTCGAAAAGCTCGCGCCGGAAACGCGCAACCTGATCGACGGTGAACTGGTCCAGGCGAGCGATGGCGGTCGCTTCGAGAACGTGGACCCTTCGACCGGAGAGGTTCTGGGAACGGCGGCCGACGGGACTCGCGCCGATATGGAGCGGGCCGTGGCAGCGGCGCGGCGGAGTTTCGACGAATCGACCTGGTCGGACGATCCCGCCTTCCGTGCCCGATGCCTTCGACAGTTCTACGAGGGGCTTCTCGAGGAGAAGGAGCAGTTCCGATCGATCGTGGTCCATGAAGCCGGTGCGCCCGTTTCGCTCACGGGATACATGCACGTCGATGAACCGATCGAAATGGTCGCCTACTGGGCGGATCTCGCGGGCCGCTACGAATACGAGAAGCCGATGACGGACGTGCCCTTTCTCGGTCGGCCCCAGCGACGCATCCTCCGACGGGAACCGGTCGGGGTCGTGGGTGCGATCACGCCCTGGAACGTGCCCTTCTACCTGGACATCGCCAAGATCTCGGCCGCCCTCGCCGCGGGCAATACCTGCGTCCTGAAGCCCGCCCCGGACACGCCCTGGTCCGGAACCCACCTCGGTCGGGTCATCACGGAAAAGACCGATATCCCGGCGGGCGTGGTCCAGATCGTCGCGTCTTCAGATCACCTGGTCGGCGAGATCCTTTCGACGGACCCGCGGATCGATGCCGTCAGCTTCACGGGTTCCACCCGGACGGGACGACGGATCATGGCTTGCGCCGCCGAGACCGTGAAGAAGGTCTTTCTCGAACTGGGCGGAAAGTCCGCGACGATCGTGCTCGACGATGCTGATTTCGCGCGGGTCTGCCCGTCGGCATCCATGACGTGCGTGCATGGCGGGCAGGGCTGTGCGATCGCGACGCGCTGGCTCGTTCCGCGTTCGCGATACGACGAGGCGGTCGAAATGATGAAGGTGGCCTTCGAAGGGTGGAACCATGGCGACCCGACGAACCCGGCGAACCTGCAAGGACCGCAGATCAGCCGCGTTCAACAGGAACGCGTGCTCTCCTACATCGAAAAGGGCAAGGCCGAGGGGGCGCGCTGTCTCGTAGGCGGAGGCAAGCCCGAGGGCCGGGGATTCTTCGTCGAGCCGACACTCTTCGTCGACGTGGATCCGAAGATGACGATCGCGCAGGAGGAGATCTTCGGTCCGGTCCTCTGCGTGATCCCCTACGATGATGATGCGGATGCGATCCGGATCGCGAACGACTCGCCGTACGGCCTCTCCGGTGCGATCCACAGCGGCGACGAAGCGCGTGCTCTCGAGGTGGCCCGCAGGATCCGGACGGGAACGCTGTCGATCAACGGCGGGCAGTGGTTCCATGTCGACACGCCCTTCGGCGGGTACAAACAGAGCGGGATCGGACGCGAGAACGGCGTGATGGGCTTCGAGGAGCTGCTGGAGACGAAGGTGATCGCGCTGCCGGGTCGGACGGACTGAGGCGGGATCCCGATCGCGGGGGATCGGGTTCGGCCCGGCGTTCGAGCCGAATCGACGGCGGATCCGACGCCGGGAAGAAGAGAGCAGGAGATGGAGGAGGGAGGCAGCAAATGGGGTATCCGGGAATCGAGGGCAAGACCGCGATCGTGACGGGTGCGGGGGGTGGGATCGGCGAAGCCTATGCCCGCGCCCTGGTCGGTGAAGGGGCCCGCGTGATCATCGCGGAGATCGACGAACAGAAGGGGGCGGCGGTGGCCGACTCGATCAAGGCCGGGGGCGGCGAGGCGACCTTCGTTCCCGTCGACGTCTCTTCGGAGGCGTCGGCCCGGGCGATGGCCGATGCGGCCATCGAGACCTACGGCGGGATCGACTACCTGGTCAACAATGCCGCGCTCTTCGGCGGGATGAAGATGGAGTCGATGCTGAAGGTCGATTGGGCCTACTACAAGAAATTCATGGACATCAACATGGACGGCGCGCTGCTCTGCGCTCGGGCCTGCTACCGCTCCATGAAGGAGCGGGGCGGCGGGGCCATCGTGAATCAGTCCTCGACCGCGGCCTGGATGGGGGTCGGCTACTACGGCCTCTCGAAGCTCGCGATCAACGGCCTCACCCATTGTCTGGCTCGGGAACTCGGCCCGATGAACATCCGCGTCAACGCGATCGCGCCCGGTCCGACCGATACCGCGGCGCTCGAGTCCCAGGTACCGGCCGAGTACAAGAAGAATCTGGTGGCGCAGATTCCGATTTCCCGCCTGGGGCAGCCGAAGGACATGGCCCATGCCTGTCTCTTCCTGCTCTCGGACGGGGCTTCCTGGGTGAGCGGGCAGATCTTCGCCGTCGATGGCGGGCAGATCGTCCGGCCATGAACGAGGGGGCGAATCGCGCGAAGGATCGGGACCGGGCTCGTCCGGGACCCGGATGGGAGCGGACCCGGATGACCCCGCGGCTCGAAGGTCGCCGCGCCCTGGTCACCGGGGCGGGCCAGGGCATCGGTCGGGCGATTTCTCTCGCCTTCGCGCGAGAGGGCGCTCGCGTCGCCGTTGCGGACATCCGGTCCGAGGCGGCCGACGCGGTCGCAGAGGAGATCGCCGGTTCGGGTGGTGACTCCCATCCGATCGCAGTGGACGTGGGCATTCGGGTAGACTGCGATCGGGCGGTCGGCGAGGCGGCCGATCGATGGAACGGACTCGACATTCTCGTCAACTGCGCCGCCTGGGCGCAGGTCGGCGTACCGATCGACGGAGTCGACGATGCGCTCTACCGGAGAACGCTCGACGTCTGCATGTCGAGTGTCTTCTGGACCATGCGCGCGGCGCATCCCCATCTCAAGCGGAGCGGCCGGGGATCCGTGATCAACTTCGCGAGCAACGCCGGAAGCGAAGGCATGCGGGGAAACGCGGTCTACGCCGCGGCCAAGGAGGCGATCCGGGGCTTCTCGCGGTCCGCGGCCCGGGAATGGGCGGGGGACGACATCCGCGTGAACCTGATCCGCCCGATTGCGGCATCACCCTCGACGGTCGCCTGGGGCGAAGCGTTTCCGGCGCAGAAGAAGGTCGCCGAGAAGGCCATTCCGCTGGGTCGATTCGGGGATTGCGATCTCGACGTCGCGCCCGTGGCGGTCTTCCTCGCGAGCGACGATGCGCGCTATCTGACCGCGGTGACGCTGCCCGTGGACGGGGGTGGAGGCATGGAGCGTTGATCGGGTTGCCGTCGCCGGGACTGCGGGCGATCGTCATGTCCACGCATGATGCGATCGGTCGCGGCGGCCCGTAGACGGGCCAGGGGGGATCATGTCGGTTCGAGTCGGTTTCATCGGTCTCGGCAATCAGGGGAAACCCATCGCCGCTCATCTCGCGCCGGCCGGTTTCGAGACGACGGTCTTCGATCTCGCCCCCGAGCCCGTCGAGGAGTTGGTCCAGGCGGGGGCGCGGGCGGCGGCCAACCCGCGCGAAGTCGGGAAGCAGGCGGAGATCGTCGGGATCTGCGTGCCCGAGGACGAACATGTCCTGGCCGTGACCCTGGGCGAGGACGGTCTGCTCGAGGGGTTGGCACCTGGCGCGGTGATCCTGGTGCATAGCACGGTCCTGCCGGAAACGATCGAGCGACTGGCGGCGGCGGCAGCAGAGCACGAAGTCGAAGTGATGGATGCGTGCGTGACGGGAGGCGCCATCCGCGCCCAGGCGCGGCAGTTGACCTATCTGATCGGGGGATCGGCCTCGACCCTCGAGAAGGTGAAGCCCTATCTCGAAGCCACGACCGAGGTCGCGCCGGTCCATGCGGGCGGACTGGGCAACGGTGCGAAACTGAAGCTCTGCATCAACCTCATCACCTACATCCAATGGGCTGCGGCCTTCGAATCGATGGCCCTGGCCCGGGCGATCGGGCTGCCGCAGGAGATCCTCGAAGAGGCGGGGCGGGCCAATGGCCAGATCACGGAGATGATGCTGGCCTTTCTCGGGACCCACAAGGCGCCCGAGGAGATCCGGAAGAGCGATTCCTTCCAGGAAGTGATGCGTCGGAACATGAAGATCGCCGAGAAGGATCTCGCCTGGGCGTTGCAGCTCGCGCGCCAATCGGAACTGGCTCTTCCGGTCGGCGGGCTCGTCGCACAGTCGATGGCGCGGATCTACGGCGTCGAGGACGAAGGTCGGCGATGATGCGCCCTGCCGGCGGCGGCCCGGGCGTGCTCCGGGCCGGTCGCTTCTTCGGAACACTCATCGTGGTGGGACTCGTGGGGCTCGTCCTCGTCTTCAGTCTCGCGCGGATGCGGAACCGGGATTCGTCTGCGGGAGACCACGACGGCACGGAACGTCCGGTCGGAGAAGCCGGCGCCCCGTCACCGGGCGGGCGCGCGAGATCCGATCCCGAGGCGCGACTCCCCGTCGAGGGAGCCCCCGCGACGCATGCCCAGAGCGACCCGGCCGAGGAACTCGAGCGGGCACGACGGGCTCGGGACGAGGCGCGAAGCCGCTATGAGGCCGCCCGCGCGAGTGTCGCCGAAGCGCAGGCGCTGATGTCGCGTTCGGAACGCGATGTCGAAGAGCTCGAACGATTCATCGAAGAACTCGAAGCGCGCGGCGAGGATCCCGTCGACCATGCCGAAGAAGGCATGGAGCGCTTCATGCCGGCCTTCGAGGCCTATGAAGTCGCGATCGACCGACTCGAGCAGGCCGAGGAAGAAGAGGCGATCGCGCGACTCGAATTCCTCGGGGCGGAGCAGCGCCTCGAAGCCGCGCAGAAACGCCTGGCGATCTCGCCATAGGCGTTCGCGTTCCGGTTCACGGGCAGGGCGCGAAGGGCCTCGTTGCCGTCGTCCCGCGCGAGAACTGGCACCCGAAAAGGGGGTCGGCCACGGTTTCCGGATCGAGGATGTCGTCGCCTGCGGGCCGGACGCCGGTATCGACCCAGCTGATGAGATCATCGAAGGTCTCGATCAGCTCTTCGGGCGAGAACTCGCAATGGCCGACGGCGCGGGTCGCTCGGCTGACCAGAAACGCTTCGCGTCCCCTCGCGATCGCCTCGCGCGCGTAGATCTGCTCCATCGAGAAGGGCACGAAGAGGTCGCCCAGGGTATGGATCGAGATCACGGGGATGCTGAGGCGCCCCCGGATGATCGGAATCCGCTCGAGCTTGAGGAAACGGGAACGATTGACGCCGGGATCCCTCGCGATGCGCAGGATCATGTCGTTCAGCGCCTGCTCGTCGGGGGAGAGGGCCGGATCCGTATCGAGCTGGAATACCCGACCGATATTGTCGTAGATGTTGCCCGACACGATGCCCGAAACCGTTCCGTCCGAGCCCGAGAAGCTGAAGAGGAGCTGCTGGAAGAAGCGGAACGAGAAGTCGGCGAGGGGCCGCGGTCCCCCCGACCGGATGGTCGTGAGCGCGCGCAGCTTCTCGCCCTGGGCGTTCAGCACGGCGCTCGACGGATTCGCCCCGAGAACCTCCAGGGGGTTTTCGTAGAGGGCGAAGAGCGTCGGCAGGAGGATCGAGTCGATGTAGTCGTCGGGCGGAGGAAACTGGGACGGGACGCCCGCGAGCGCCTCGGCTCCGTAGGAGAAATCGCCGAAGTAGTCGAAGAGGGCCGTATCGCCCATGACACCGCAAGCCGGCGCGGCGCCATCGTATTTCACGCCGCCCGAGAACCGGCCGAGGATGCGGGCGAAGCGGCGGCAGAGCCGCCCCCGTCTTCCGTCGGGACATCGGAAATTCGGGAACTGTTCGATCGCCGCGCCGATCACGTGGCCCCCCATCGAGAAGCCCGTGATGAAGACGCGATCGGGTCGGGCGATATGCCGCCTGAAATAGCGGACCAGACTGTTCGTGCTTTCGACGCCCGCGCGAACGTCGTAGAAGTTGGCGGAATAGCTCGATGCGGCCCAGGCGAATCCGCGCGAAAGGTAGTAGGCGCGAAGCGGTGGATTGTCGACGGTCAGCTCGGCCCCTTCGCCCCGGAAGCCGTGGGTGTACATGATGAGATCGCCGTTCCAGTCATCGGGAACCTCGATCCGGAAGCCCGCCCCATGATCGATGCCCCATTCGCGGGTCGAGGGGAGTCCCGGGAGTTCGTCGAAGGGCAGCTTGCTCTCGTCGACGAAGAACTCGCGGCTGTCCTGGGGAACGGGGGGGCCGGCGGAACGGTGTGCCCAGGCGGAACCGGTCAGGAGCAGACCGAGGAAGAGGGACGCGATGACACGAAGGGACCCGGATGACCTCATGATCGATTCTCCTGTGGCAGGGGACCTCGGGCAGTATGAATGGATGCGCCGGGGGTGTCCATCGCGAATCGCCTCGAATCGATCCCACATCCCGCGGGACGAAACCTCGTGGCTGTCCGCGAGGGCCGTCCGACGGTGTCTGCGATGCCTGGGGCGGGACCGACGGGGTCGGTCAGGGCCAGCCCGGTGCCGTCAGGGGCCACGGGTTCCGCTCTTCGAGGATCCGGGCCAGTCGCAGGGCGATTTCGTCTGCGTGTCGCCGGGTCATGACCTGGAGGCCCACCGGCAGCCCCGAGCGGGTCAGGCCGGCCGGAATCGACACGGCTGGATTCCAACACAGATTGGCCAGCATCGTGAAGGGCACGGTCATCGCGGGATCGACCTTCTCGCCATCGATCGTGACGTCCCGCGGCGATCGGGCGTCGAAGGCCGGAACCGCCGTCGTCGGCGTGATCAGGATGTCCGTTCGTTCGAACAACTCGGCCATCTCGACCTGCAGACGGTGGCGCCGCCGCAGGAAGTTCGCGTAGACGGGGACAGGCAGATTCTCGGTCGCCTCGAAGTTCCGACGCACGTGGGAAACGAGTTCATCGGCCCGGGCCGGCCAATCGTCGCGTTCCAGATGAAGCCAGATGTCGATGGCACCCGCACCGAGCCAGGCCTTGATCGGCTCGGTCAGCTCGACCGGATGCTCGACGAGGGTCAGGTCCGCCGCTTCGATGAGTCCCGCCGCGGCCGCTTCCGTGATTTCGAGCACCTCGGGGTCGACCCGCGCATAGCCGAGATCCGGTGACCAGATCGCCCGCAGGCCACGGGTCTCCAGCTCCTCGATCGCCCGTTCGTAGGAGAGGCCGGCGGGCGGCAGTGACGTCCGATCCCGATCGTCGGGGCCGGACGTGATGTCGAGGTGTCGCGCGGAGTCCCTCACGGTTCGGGTGAGCGCGCCCCAGACGGCGGTCTGGGAGGTCGAAGGTTCTTCCCGGGGAATCCGGCCGTAGCTGGGCTTCATTCCGAGCAGACCGGTGAACGATGCGGGGATCCGGGTCGAGCCGCCGCCGTCGCCCGCGGTCGCGAAGGGCACGACCCCCGCCGCGACCGCGGCCGAGGAACCCCCGCTCGAGCCGCCCGGGGTGAGATCCGGATTCCATGGGTTGCGTGTGATGCCCCAGGCCTTCGTATTCGTGAAGTGGACGGTGCCGAACTCGCTGCAGGCGGTCATGCCGATCGGAATCGCCCCCGCGGCACGCAGGCGGGAGACGTGCACGCTGTCCTGGCTCTCCGGGGGGCGTCCCTTGTGGATCAGTGATCCATGGCTGACGGGCATCCCGGCGCAGCGATCCATGTCCTTCACGCCGAAGGGGACACCCGCCAGGGGCCCTTCGAACGCCCCGCGCGCGATCGCCCGGTCGATCCGGTCCGCCTCCTCCCTGGCCTGTCTGCCGGCCACATGGACGAAGGCATTCAGGCGTTCATGCGAACGCGCCACACGGTCGAGGGCGCGATCGACCATCTCGCGGGCGCTGACCTCGCGTCGTCGGACGGCCTCGGCGATCTCGGCGGCGGTTTCGGGTCCGCCTCGATCCGGCCTGCTTTCATTCG
>DRKE01000450.1 GCA_011051925.1 Deltaproteobacteria bacterium | reverse complement strand
CTCGCGGCTCGATCCGTTGATGGAGGTCGTGGTCGTCTCGGGTGCCTCGGGGAGGGCGTTCGCGGCGAGTGCGGCCGCCGGGACCGGAGGGCCGACTTCCGGATCTTCGGGGGCCTCGAGGTCGGATCGGGCCCGTTCCGCCGTGCGTTCCAGCGAGGTCCGGATCGCGTCGGTGATCGCGCGCCGATCACATGGCTGATCGGGCATCCGGGACTCCGGCGCGGGTCGGCTGACGGTCGCTTCGGTTCACGCGTCGCGCAATTCCCGAGGCAGGTTGAACCGGACCCCCTCGTCCACTTCCGGGAGTGCGTCGAGTTCGGCGGGACCGGTGGAGAGCGTCCTGAGATGGTCGATCACTCCCCTGACAAGCACGTCCGGAGTCGAGGCGCCGGCGGTGATGCCGACACAGTCGACCCCGTCGAGCCAGGCGGGATCGATGTCCCGCTCGTCCTGGATGAGATGAGCCGGAACGCCCAGGCGGGAGGCGACTTCGACCAGGCGGTTGCTGTTCGAGGATGCCGGTGCGCCGACGACCAGCACCAGGTCGGCCTCGGCAGCCAGGGCCTTGACGGCATCCTGCCGGTTCTGTGTCGCATAACAGATGTCATCCCGCTTGGGCAGGTGGATCTCGGGGAAGCGTTCCGACAGCGCCTGCATCACGTCGCGGGTGTCGTCGACGGAGAGCGTCGTCTGGGTGACGCAGCCGAGTCGGCTCGGATCGCGCACTTCGAGGCGGGCGACGTCCTCGACGGTCTCGACCAGCACGATCGAATCCGGAGCCTGTCCCATCGTCCCCTCGACCTCGACGTGGCCCGCATGTCCGATCATCACGATCTCGAAACCCTCGGAGACCATGCGCCGGACTTCGTTGTGGACCTTGGTGACGAGGGGGCAGGTCGCATCGATCGTTTCGAGGCGTCGGGACTCGGCTGCCTTCCGGACGGCCGGAGAGACGCCGTGAGCCGAGTAGATCAGGACGGCACCGCTCGGCGCTTCGTCGGGATCCTCGATGAAGGTGGCTCCCTTGGCCCGAAGACCGTCGACGACGTGGCGATTGTGGACGATTTCGTGCCGCACGAAAACCGGGCGCTCTTTGCGCTTCAAGGCCAGCTCGACGATTTCGATGGCGCGGTCGACGCCGGCGCAGAAGCCCCGGGGATTGGCGAGAAGGATCCGCATGGCCACGCATGGTAGCGCTCTCGCGGGGACGATGGATCGGAGAGCCGGGATCCGCGACATTTCGGCAGGGCCCGTTACAATCGGATTCCGCAAACAATTGGCAGGAGGCATGTCGACATGTCGGACCTCGAATCTTTTCGCCGCGAAACCCGCGAGTGGCTCGAAGCGAATGCGCCAAAGGGCGTCATCGGCGTTCCCTCGGCGGAACTCGAAGGCAATTGGGGCGGGAAGAAGGCGACCTACCCGAATCCCGACATGAAGGTCTGGCTCGACGTGATGGCCGAGAAGGGCTGGACCGCGCCGACCTGGCCGAAGGAGTATGGCGGCGGCGGGCTCGACAATGCCCATGCGAAGGTGCTGGCGGAGGAGATGAAGGCGCTGCGTCTGCCTCCTCCGCTCGTGGGATTCGGATTGACGATGATCGGGCCGACGCTCCTGCGTTTCGGGAACGAGGAGCAGAAGAAGGAACATCTTCCGAAGATCTGCCGTGGGGAGATCCGATGGTGTCAGGGCTATTCCGAGCCGGGATCGGGCTCGGATCTCGCTTCGCTCCAGACGAAGGCCGTTCGAGACGGCGACCACTTCATCATCAATGGCACAAAGGTCTGGACCTCCTATGCGGATCAAGCGGATTGGATCTTCGCGTTGGTCCGGACCGACCCGAACGCGCCGAAGAAGCAGGAGGGCATCACCTTCATCCTGATCGACATGGATGACCCGGGCGTGACGGTCAGCCCGATCCTCCTCATCTCCGGCAAATCCCCTTTCTGCGAGACCCATTTCAAGGATGTCCGGGTCCCCGTGAAGAACGTGGTCCATGAAATCGGAGCCGGTTGGACGGTGGCCAAGGCGCTGCTCGGACACGAGCGGACGATGATCGCCGATGCCTTCGGCGCATCGGGGCTCAAGCCTCGAAAGGACTCGAAGCGCAGCTTCTTGTCCGATCTGGCCATCGACTACCTGGGAGAGGACGCTGACGGGCGGATCGCCGACCCGGTCATCCGGGACGAGGTCGCCGCGATCGAGATGGACAGCCGGGCCTTCGGGTTGACCGTCCAGCGGGCCCGCGACGCGGCGCGGGCGGGGCACCAGCCGGGCTCGGAGAGTTCGATGTTCAAGGTCTACGGAACGGAATTGAACATGAAGCGGTACGAATTGATGGTGCGGATCCTGGGGCCCCAGGCACTCGGCTGGGAGGGGCCGGGGTTCAGCGAGTCGGAGCTGGACACCACTCGCGAATGGCTCCGGTCCCGGGGCAATTCGATCGAGGGGGGCACCTCGGAGATCCAGCTGAACATCATCGCCAAGCACGTTCTCGGCCTGCCGGTCTGAACCCGGTAGCCGGAAGGGAAATGCCCATGGAACTCGTATTGAATGAAGACCAGGAACTGATCGCCAAGACCGCGCTCGATTTCGTCGAGGAGAACTCGCCGGTCAGCCGCTTTCGCGCCCTGCGCGACGCGAACGACCCGCTCGGCTATTCCCCGGAACTCTTCAAGGAGATGGCCGAGCTCGGTTGGACGGGCATCCCCTTCGACGAGAAGGTCGGCGGGGCGGGGATGGGCCTGGCCGAGTTCGTGCTGGTCGTCGAAGCCCTCGGCCGGAAGCTGGCGCCCGAGCCCTTCCTGGGAAACGTGACGATGGCCGGCTCGGCCCTGGCCCTGGCGGGGGAGTCCGCGCTCCGCGACGCCTGGCTTCCCGCGATCATCGATGCTTCGAAGGTCGTCAGCCTCGCCCACCAGGAGCCACGCTCGCGATATGACGTCTTCGCGATCGAGACGCGCGCCGAATCGGGAGACGGGGGGTTCCGGCTCTCCGGCGAGAAGATCCAGGCGCTCGACGCCGTGGGCGCGGACGCGGTGATCGTGCCGGCCCGAACGAGCGGAGATCCGGGCGATCGCGACGGGATCACGCTCTTCCTCCTGGAGAAGGATGCGGCTGGATTGTCGATCGAGCGGCAGGTCCGGGTCGACCATCGGAACGCGGGGCTGATCCGGTTGAAGGACGTCCCCTGCGCCGCCTCTGCCGTTCTCGGCGCGGTCGGCGAAGGGGGAAGGATCCTCGAGGCGGTGCTCGACCGCGCGATCGTCGTCCTCGCCGCGGAGATGCTCGGCGGGATGTCGGAGGCCTTCGAGCTCACGCTCGAGTACCTGAAGACGCGGGACCAGTTCGGGGTCAAGATCGGCAGCTTCCAGGCCCTCGCGCACCGTGCGGCGAAGGTCTACATGGAGATCGAGCTGGCCCGTTCGACGGTCATGGCCGCGTCGCGAGCGCTCGATTCCGGCGATCCCCAGGCGGCCCGCCTGGTCTCTCTCGCGAAGGCCCGCTGCTCGGATGCCTATGTCCTCGCGACCAACGAGGGGGTCCAGATGTTCGGGGGCGTCGGCATGACCGACGAATACGACATCGGCTTCTACATGAAGCGTGCACGCGCTTCGGAGCTCACCTTCGGAGATGCGGCGTACCATCGCGCCCGCTGGGCTATGCTCGGCCACTACTAGAGGCCATCTCGTCCACCCCTCGCTCGCGATGGGGCGCCTCCGGCCCGATCTCCGTCTTGCGGGATCTCGACGTCGCGACGGCGACGCCTTCGATTTCGCGTCCTGATCCCGGGCCGGGATCACGCCCCCTGATCCGGTCGGGGTCGATGAGATGGGCGCCAGTCCGGCATCGAAGGGCTGGAACCGGGGGGATTCGGAGAGTGGACCCGAGGGATCGCTTCCTGCGCTCATGTCGTGGGGAGTCCGTGGACCGGCCCCCCGTCTGGCTGATGCGACAAGCCGGTCGCTACCTGCCGGAGTATCGGGCGGTGCGCCGGGGCGTCGCCTTTCTCGAGATGTGTGCCGACGTCGAGCGCGCGGTCACGGTTTCGTTGCAGCCGATCGACCTCGTCGGTTCGGAAGCCGTGATCCTCTTCCAGGACATCTTCACGCCGATTCCGGGGATGGGGGTAGAGGTCGATTTCGCGCCCGGACCCGTGATCGGGGAACCGCTGCGGCGGGCCGATCAGATCGAGGCGCTCCGGATTCCCGATCCGCGCGAGGACGTGCCCTTCGTTTTCGAGATCCTCCGGCGCCTGCGCGAGGCGGTTTCGTCGCGCGACATTCCCGTCCTCGGTTTCGCGGGAGCGCCCTTCACCCTCGCGGCCTACCTGATCCAGGGGGCCGGCTCGAAGGATTTCTCGATCCTGAAAGCCATGCTCCAGACGCGACCCGACGAGGTCGAGGCGCTGCTCGAAAAGCTGACCCGCCTCACGATCGACTATCTTCGCGCACAGATCGAAGCGGGCGCCGAGGCGGTCCAGCTCTTCGATACCTGGGCGGGCCTGCTCGATCCCGCGGCCTATGCCCGCTGGGTCCAGCCGACCCATGTCCGGATCGCGGAGGCGCTCGAGGAGGCCCCTGCTCCGCTGATCCTCTACGTCCAGAATGGCTCGCATATCGTCGAGTTGGCTGCCGCGACCGGTGTCGACGTCGTGTCGCTCGACTGGCGTGTCGATCTCGCCCGGGTGGCTTCGAGTCAGGGGGATCGGGTCAGTCTCCAGGGCAATCTGGATCCCTGCTGGTTGCATGCGCCACGGGAACGGATCTTCGAAATGGTGCGCGAGATGGCCGATGCCGCATCACCGGCCCGGGGGCATATCCTCAATCTCGGTCACGGTTGCCTGCCGGATACGCCCGTCGAAGGGGTGCGGGCCTTCACGGATGCGGCGCGGGCGCTCGGCGGCTGATCCAGCCCGCGACGGCTTCGGCGAAACGCTCGTCTGCGTTGGGACAGGGGGCCAGCCAGAGCGCTTCGCCGCCCAGGGAAAGCCATTGGTCGCGGAGCCGGATGCCGACTTCCTCGAGGGTTTCGAGGCAGTCGGCGACGAAGGACGGACAGAAGACCGCGAGTCGCCGGATGCCCTGCTGGTGGAGTTCGGGAAGCACCTCGTCGGTAAAGGGCCGGATCCAGGGGCGCGGGCCCATCCTGGACTGGAAGGCCATGCTGGTCTTCTTCTCGTCGAGTCCGAGGGCGCGTTGCAGCGCCTTCGCCGTCGCGTGGCATTGCGCGCGATAGCAGCGCACGAGTCTCGGCCCGGGACTCGCACAACAATCCGCGCTTCCCAGACAGTCGCCGCCGCTCGGATCGCTGGCGCGGATCTGGTCCTCGGGCAGTCCGTGGAAGCTGAACAGCACATGATCCGCCCGGAATTCCGCCAGACCCGGGCCGGCCACGGCGGCCCAGGTCGCGGCGAATTCCGGTTCGTCGTGGAACGCGCCCAGGATCTCCAGTGGCAGGGCATCGCCCATCCGGTCGAGACACCGGAACACCTCAGCGCAGACGGAGGCCGTGACCGCGGAGGCGTATTGCGGAAAGAGGGGCAGGACGATCAGACGGCCGACGCCGGCGGCGTCGAGCTTTTCGAGTCCGGACCGGATCGAAGGTTCCCCGTATCGCATGGCCGCCTCGACCCGGAATCGATCTCCGAGAATGCGCCGGACCCCATCGGTCAGGGCCTGCGTGTGGATCAGGAGGGGGGAGCCTTCGGGAAGCCAGATCTTCCGGTAGGCGGCCGCCGCCTTCCGGGGTCGGATCGGAAGGATGAAGCCATTCAGGAGAAGCCAGCGAAGGGGACCGGGCAGGGTCAACACCCGGGGGTCGCCCAGGAACTCGCGCAGGTAGCGTCTCACCGCGCCCGTCCGGGGGCTTTCGGGGGTTCCCAGATTGACGAGAAGAACGCCCGTCGGAGCTTCGGAGGCCATGTTGCCCTTTCGTGCGATCCGCTGGGGATGGTCGCGAAGATCGCAGAAAAATCTGGTTCCGGGTCACTGCGGCAGCGGATGGATCGGAATATTATACGTCGTCAGTTCGAAGCGGGATCCGATCCGGCGAAACCCGTCCCGCTCCGGCTTCGTCGGTTCGGGAAGCGGCATGCGGGCAACGCGGAGGGTGGGGCAGATGATGGCGGTGGCCATGGGGGTGGGGATGGGTGCGCGCTTCACCGCTGCCGCTCCGGGTCGTGGGATGGCCGATCGGGGGGGCGCAACATGACGACGGTCCTGATCGTCGAGGATGAGGACTCCCTGCGTGAGACCCTGAGTCGGTTCCTCACCCATGAAGGCTATGACGTCGTCGCCGCTTCATCGGGATATGAAGCACTCGAGGTCGGCTTCGATACGCGGCCCGATGTCCTGATCACGGATTGGATGTTGAAGAACCACATCCACGGGTTGCATGTCTCCGAGGTCTTCCAGGCGCTTCATCCCCGATTGAACACGATCCTGATCACGGGATTTCCTTCCCGTGATCTGCTCGAGGAGTCGGATCGCTGTGGTGTCTCACGCCTGCTCGAGAAACCCTTCGAGCTGAAGGATCTCGAGGACGCGGTGCGCGACGCACTCTCCGAACCCCGTGTGGCCCAGGAACTCGGCGCGGAGATCGCGGCGCTCGCCATCGGATTGGACGGGGAGATCCAGTTCGCCTCGGATCGGGCGCGGGACCTCATGACTTCCGCGGGCCTTGCTGGCGTGCCCCGGCGATTCGAGGAAGTGATCGAGGGGGATGCCCTCGGGCTGCTTCGTGTCGCGGAGGGGGAATGGGTGGAGGTGAGGCCGCGTGGCAAGGCGCGCAGGACCTGGCTGTTGCGATCGCGCGTGCGACCCGGGCGGGCCGGCTGGCTCGGGGTCTTCTGTCCCCTCGACGAGGAACAGCGCCGGAGTGATCCCCGCATGCGGATCCTGCTCGATGTCCGGAGTACGACGAGTGCGCGGACCATCGCCGACCCGGGTCCGATCGTCGTGATCGAACGGGACGGCGTCGTGCGGCGCCTGCTGGTCTCCCAGATCGAGCGCGTCGGGGCGATCTGCTACCCGAGCGACGATCTGTCCAGCGCGATCCGGTTGCTCGAGGCGGAGCCGCGCGCCGAGACGGTGATGATCGATTTCGCCCTGGCCGGCGAGGCCATGGGAGATTGGGTTCGCCAGGTGCGGGCCGTCCGACCCCGGGCGACGATCATCGGGACCGGCGGGATGGGGGCGGAGGCGGACCTGCTCGCCCATGGCGTCGCCCGGGTCTTGCGAAAGCCCTGGCGGATCAACGACCTGCTCGACGCGATCGAACACTGAGTCCCGGTCCGAGCCGCCCTCAGGTTCCCTCGGCCGTGGGACCGGGCCCGCCGGAACCGCTCCCGGATCGCCTGAGGAATCCGCCCCGTTTGAACGAGAGCCACATGTACCAGGCGGGGTAGAGCAGGGAGATCTGGACCAGGAAGAGCGGATTCGTCTCGGCGGGCCAGCGCACGCATGCGATCAACGCGCCCGTCCAGAGAAAGGCACCGACGCCGAGCCAGAAGCGGAGTGACAGGGGGCGGACCTTGCTGGGATAGAGATACTTGATGGGGACGAAGACGGCGATCGAGAGCAGGGCCACCCAGATCGTCCCGGCGACGGGACCGACGGAGAGCAGCCAGAGGTAGATCGCCAGGATGTTCCAATACGACGGGAAGCCGAGGAAGAAATCGTCATGTGTCTTGGCGTCCCGTCTGGAGAAGCCATAGGCGCTTGCCAGCACGGGGGCGACGAGCCAGGCGGGATGGACGACGCTGCCGGCACCCCACAGGAAGAAGACGGGGACGATCACGAAGTTGAGGTAGTCGACGATGTCGTCGAGTCGTCGGCCATCGATCTGGGGAACATGTTCGGAGACCCGGGCGGCACGAGCGAGGGTGCCGTCGACCGCATCGACGGCGAGTGCGGCCAGCATCAGGATGGCCGCATTCCCGAGATTGCCCGTGGCGATCGAGATGAGCGAGAATACGCCCAGGACGGCGCCGCTCGCCGTGAAGAGATGGATGCTCCATGAGACGATCCGGCTGATTCGTTCGTTGGGGTGCATGTTGATTCCGTCGGTTGCACGCGAATCATATCAGAGTGGCTATTCTCGTGGCTGCCGTCCCCTCGTTGCGGCTCGAGGGGCGCAGAACGGGCGGAGAACGATCCTGCGGCGGACACGGGGGGAGTCGAGGCAAGTCATGTCGACGGTGCGTCGAGCGCAGGACGAGACGGTGCCCGATCGCGGTGAGCGGTCCGGCCTGGGATTCGATCGCATCCGGGCGACGCGACTCGAGCGCGCGCTCGACTGGGCAGCGAGTCTCGTCCCCTCACCGATGCGGTTGGCGACCAGCTGTTGCGGCATGTCGATGTCTCTTGGAGGCGATCCCTTCGAGCTGCTGGGGACCGGACCTCCGGCGGTTTCGAGTCGCGCCGCGGATCTGCTGATCGTGGCCGGCTCCATCACGCATCGGCAGGTGTCCGTCATCCGTGAGATCCATCGACGGATGCTGGCGCCACGCTGGGTCATCGCCTGGGGCGCCTGTGCCATCTCGGGGGGCGCCTATGACAACTACGCGACCCTGCCCGGACTCTCGACGATCGTTCCGGTCGATCTCTTCGTGCCGGGTTGTCCGCCGCGGCCGGAGGCCCTGCGCGACGTCCTCGAACGGCTTCAGGGCGGAGAGGTCCGCGATCCCGGTCCTGGATCAAGAGGAACCCGGAAATGGCCGATCCAGAGACCCGGATCGGAGGGGAGATGAGATGTCGATTGACGTAGAGCTGCCTTCACTCGGAGAGAGTGTCTTCGAAGGGACCGTTGCTCGCTGGCTGGTGTCCGAAGGAGAGATGGTCGAGGTCGATCAACCGATCGTCGAGGTGACGACCGACAAGGTGGACGCCGAGATCCCCGCTCCGGCCGCGGGCATGATCGAAGAGATCGTGGCGGGGGAGGGGACCGTCGTCGAGGTCGGGGGCGTCCTCGCGCGCATCGACCCCGATGCCAAGGCCGACTCGGTCGCGGCGGACGTTTCCGCAAAGGTGCCCGCGGCGCCGGCCGCCCCGGAACCGCTTCCCACCCGGGACGACACCGTCTCCCCCGCTCCGGGAGAGGGCCGCGAAGACGAGGAGGTCGCTGCGACGCCCGTTGCCCGTCGCATCGCCGAGGAAGCCGCGATCGATCTGCGTGAAGTGCGCGGAACGGGCAGTGGGGGGCGTGTGACGAAGGAAGACGTTCTGCGACACGGAGGGGCCGGAGCCCCTCCTTCCACAGACGAAGGGGCGACGGGTCATGGCTCCCCTCTGGCGTCGGCGTCCGGGGGGCGGGAAGGGACTCCGCCGCCACGGCCGCCCGTTCCCTCGTCCCCCCCGCTTCGCTCGGCCCGACACCGGTTCGGCTACGAGTTGCAACCGGGGGACCGTGTGATCCCGATGTCGCCGATGCGGCGCATCATCGCGGAACACATGGTGTATTCGAAGCGGACGAGTCCGCACGTGGGGACCGTCGCCGAAGCCGACCTGACGCGCGTCGTGCGATTCCGCAAGCGCCACAAGGACGCCTTCATGGAGACCCATGGCGTTCCCCTGACCTTCCTTCCCTTCGTCGTGCATGCGACGGTGCGCGCGCTGCGTGAATTTCCGGCGCTGAACTCGTCCGTCGTCGAAGACGCGATCGTCGAGAAGCGGCATATCCATATCGGCGTCGCGACCGAGACCGAAAAGGGTCTCGTCGTTCCGGTCATCCGGGATGCGGATCGGCTCTCGCTCGCGGGCATCGCGATGGCGATCCACGATCTCTCGAGCCGGGCGCGGGAGAAGAGGCTTTCGGCCGACGATCTGAGAGGGGGGACCTTCACGGTGTCGAATCCGGGCAGGCGCGGAAACCTCTACGGGTTCGCGATCATCAATCAACCCCAGGTCGGGATCCTGCGCATGGGCGAGATCGCGAAGCGACCTGTCGTGCGGAGTCTCGAGGGCGAAGACGCGATCGTGATCCGCACGATGATGTACCTGGCCCTGTCCTACGATCATCGGGCGGTGGACGGTGCGCCGGCCAACGGCTTCCTCTACCGGATCCGGGAGATCCTCGAGGCGTGCGAGTTCGAGATCTAGAGGCGGGCCGGTGTGATCGGGCGCAGACGGGCTCCGGCAACGCGATTCGAGAAGCGATTCCATGAATCCCGAGCGGGCGGGCGGTGCACTGTCGGTGGAATGGCTCGGGGAGATCGCCTACGCGAAGGCCCTCGCGCTGCAACACGAGGCCGTCGCGGACCGGATGGCGGGCCGATCGCCGGATCGTCTGCTGCTGCTCGAGCATCCGCCGGTCATCACCCTCGGCCGGAGTACGGACCGGGCGAATCTGCTCGCCGACGAAGCACGCCTCCGGGAACTCGGCGTCGAGCTCTTCGAGGTCGGTCGTGGCGGTGACGTCACCTATCACGCGCCGGGCCAGCTCGTGGGCTATCCGATCCTGGATCTCGACGCGCTCGACCGGCGCGATGTCCACGCCCATCTCCGCCGGATCGAGCGGAGCCTGATCCAGGCCCTCGATGAGCTGGGCGTGCCGGCGCGTCGGATCCCGGGCTGGACCGGGGTCTTCGTCGACCGTGCCCGCAGTGCGCTTCGGACGGGTCCCGAACGCAAGATCGCGTCGATCGGGATCGGTCTTCGGCGTTGGGTCACCTTCCATGGCTTCGCCCTCAACGTGACGATCGATCTGGCGGGTTTCGAGGCGATCGTGCCCTGTGGCCTCCGGGACGTGGAGATGACGTCGGTGGCCCTCGAACTCGCTCGGGAGGAGGGCGGACCCCATCGGAATCCCACCTGGAAGCGGGCCCTCGATGTCCGGGCTCGGGAGGTCGTTGCACAGCGTCTCGCGATCGGACTCTCGGCCGAAGCGGAGGCATGAGCGCGGGCCGCGCTCCGGCGGCCCGTTCCGATGGAACCGGACCCTGCCGGATCGGGACGTCGCCAGCGGGTTCGGGAATGCCGGGTGGTCGCCTCGCCCCGGTCGCTTCTCTATTCTGCTCGCATGTCGGCCCAGGCCACCGTCGTGAAGCGCGCCCGTCGAAGAACCTTCGCGGCGCCGAGGGCGTTGCCGGCCTGGCTCCGGGTTCTTCGCCTCGCGCTTTTCGGCAGCGGAATCGACCGCCTTCGAGGGTCGCCGGGCGAGAAGGGGCGGGCGCTCGGGGAAACACCCTGGGTCGAGCGGCCGCGACGCCCGCGCCTCGCAAGGAAGGCGAACGGGCCTCATCGATGCACGGGCTGTGGCCTCTGCGTGCGGGTGTGTCCGGGCCGTTGTCTCGAGATCGAGGTCGATGCCGGAACCGGAAGCGCCGGAGTCCCGGTGCATGACCCTTCCAGGCTCCGGGCCTTCGTTCTCCAGGCGGGATCCTGCATCGGGTGTTCCCTCTGCGACGAGGTCTGTCCCGAGCGGGCGATCGAAATGGTCGATGCGCCCCCGGTCGTTCCCGGGCCTCCGGCCGGTCCCCTCGCCTCCGGGCGCGAGGGGATCCGATTCGATCTGCTGAACGGGGGAGACTGAATCCGCATGCCCCGGCTCGATCCCGCGAACCTGCGCGTCATCCTGCACGACCTTCCGGTCGAGATGGCGAGGGACGCGGGCGGCGAACCCCGCCTGGTCGGCAAGCCGCAGGACGTCCTCGGGTTGCTCGGCCGGCTTCGCGACCACGAGGCGACATCGATGCGTCGTCTCGTCGATCTCACGGCCATCGATCGCGGGGGGCAGGCCGGGCGCTTCGAGATCGTCTATGTGCTGCAGTCGCCGACCACGAAGGCCGGACTGCGGGTCCATGTCGGTCTCGACGGCGTGGATCCGGAAATCGATTCCGTCGTGGGGCTCTGGGCCTGCGCGGACTGGCTCGAGCGCGAGGTCTTCGATCTCTTCGGGATCGTGTTCCGCGGCCATCCGGACCTCCGGCGGATCCTGCTCGCCCCCGATTTCGAGGGAGCGCCGCTGCGCAGGGATTTCCCGCGCCAGCCGGGGACGCGATCGCCGGAAGGAGGGGGTCGATGACGGCCGCCGGGCGGGATGCCACGGGACCGACCCTGGCCGGGGCATTCGGTTTCTCCGAGACCGTCGTCGAAGTCGGAGCCGCGCATCCGGGCGTTCGACACGTGATGCAACGCGTCGGTGGGACGACGGGCTTCCTGGTCGCGCTCGACGGCGACCGGATGACGGACGTCGAGGTCGAGATCGGTCTGGGACATCGGGGCTTCGAGAAGGAGGTCGAATCCGAGCCCTGGCATCGTGCCCTGACGAGGGTCGCCCGGCTCGGCCATGTCGGGGGCGTCCAGGCCGAGGTCGCCTACTGTCTGGCCGTCGAGACCCTTGCCGGGGTCGAGCTGCCGGACCGGGCGGTCTGGCTTCGGATGATGGCCTGCGAAGCGTCACGGGTCGCCGACCATTTCGTCCGCCTCTCGGCCCTGGCAAGCGCGATCGAGATCGCCGTCGGGCAATCGATCGCGGAGGCGGGGGCCGTCGCCGCAGCGGGGCTCCTCCAGACGATGACCGGGTGTCCGCCCTTCGGAGCCTGGATCCGACTGGGGGGCGTGGCTTCCATGCCGGGGGCGCGTCTCGCCGATCGATGGTCCGAAACCCGCGACCACCTCGAGCGGATCCTGGCCCGTTTCGAATCGGCGGTCGTCGGGAACCCGACCTGCGAATCGCGCTTGCGCGGGGTCGCCCGCCTTTCCGTGGATGAATGCCTCGCCCGGGGCGTCACGGGTCCGGCCCTTCGGGCGGCCGGAAGTGCGACGGATCTCCGTCGGGATGTGCCCTATCTCGCCTACGCTTCCGTTGATTTCGAGGTACCGATCGGGACCGAGGGCGACAATCTCGACCGTCTGCTCGTCGTCGTCCATGAGATTCGTGAGAGCCTCCGGATCATCGACCATGCCGAGGGCGTGATCTCGAGCCTGGGGCCGGGCGCACTGTGTGCGGATCTGGGCGGAAGCACTCCTTCCGCGCGGACCGATCCCGAGATCCGGGCCGCTTTCGACCTCGATGGCCCGTCGATTCCCGCTGGTGAGGCCCGGTTCCCGATCGAGGCCTCGACGGGCGAACTCGGCTTCTTCGTGGTCTCCGATGGGGGAAGGCTGCCGAGACGGATCCGGTGTCGTGCGCCGAGCTTCTTCCATGCCGGGGCCCTGGCCGGGATGCTGCGGGGGCAGCGATTCGACGATCTCCTGCCCACCGTCGCGTTGCTGCATCTCGTTTCGGGTGAGTGTGATCGATGAGCGGGGACACCGGGCCACCGCCGCTCCGGCCCTTCGGTCTCGTCCTGCACCATGATGGCCGGTTCTCCCACGAGGGGTTCCCGATCGCGAATCGACGCTTGCGCGAGCATTTCGAACGTTCGGTCGAGTATCTGTCCGCGGAGCGGAAATTCATCGTTCGTCTCCGGCATTTCCGCGGTGAGATCGAGGTCGAGGAGGCGGGCTTCTTCGTCCGCTCGATCGACCTCGAGACGGGCGGGATCGGCCTGTCCGATGGGCGCCATGAGATCCTGGATGCGTCGACGCTCTCGCTCTCCCCGATCGATGGCGCCATCCTCTGTCGGATCCGCTGCGATACGCTGGCAGGCGGTCTGCTCGCGCGCTTCAGCCACTCGACCCAGGCGGAGTTCCTGCAGGCGATCGAAGACCGGGAGGACGGGCTGCATGTGATCATCGGCGGCCGGGCGATCCCCTGTCCCGGTCTCGAGTGACGGCGCGCCAGTCGCGCCGTGTCCGGTTTGACTCGTCCGGATCGGGTTGGTACATCCTGTGGACCCGGCCTCCGGAATCCGATCCGGCGGGCCGATCGGAACGGACCCAGACCCGCTCCGATCCTGTCTTCCGGGGAGACCCTCTCGGGGTGGCCTTCCGGGGCGGCGTAGCCAAGTGGCTAAGGCACGGGCCTGCAAAGCCCTGATCCCCGGTTCGAGTCCGGGCGCCGCCTCCATCCGGGTCCCCGGGCCCTCCCCCCGATCTTCCCCGTGTCCACACCCGACGATCCAGGCGGATCGGTTCGGGGCGTCAGGACGAAAGGGGCGGATCGGTCGAGGGGGCCAGCCTCCTGCCGTCGGGGTCGAAGATCGGGAACCGCGCGATGCCGAGGCGCTGCAGGAAGAGCTGGACGGAGACGCCCAGGACGCCGAGCCCGTACTTGAAGGATCGGCTGAAATTGATCGACGACGCTTCTTCGAAATAGGCCGCAGGGCAGCTGATCTCGCCGATCCGGAAGCCCTGGTGGAGGATCTGCGCCAGCATCTGGTTGTCGAAGACGAAGTCGTCGGAATTCTCGAGCAGGGGCAGGGCTTCCAGGACCTCGCGGGTGAAGGCGCGATATCCCGTATGGTATTCGGAGAGCTTCGCGCCGCAGAGGGCATTCTGCACGGCGGTGAGGAAGCGGTTGGCCGCGTACTTGTAGCGTGGCATGCCCCCGGCCAGAGCACCTCCGCCGAGAATCCGTGAGCCGAGGACGGCATCGAAGGGGCCGTCGGTGAGCAGGCCGACCATCGAGGGGATCAGCCTCGGCGTGTACTGGTAGTCGGGGTGCAGCATCACGACGACGTCCGCGCCCAGGCGCAGGGCCTCCTGGTAGCAGGTCTTCTGGTTTCCTCCGTAGCCGCGATTCCGCTCGTGGACGAGGGTTCGCAGTCCCAGGCGTTTCGCCTCGGCCACGGTCTCGTCCGAGCTGGCATCGTCCGTCACGACGACCTCGTCGACGATGTCCATCGGGATCTCACGCACGGTTCGCTCGAGGGTACGGGCGGCGTTGTAGGCCGGCATGACGACGACGATGCGCTGATCGTGGAACATCGGCCTGCGGACTCCTGTCACGCGCTCTCTCAGGCGGGGCGCCTGACGGGACGAAAGTATAGACTCGGGTCCGAGCCCGGGTGGCGAAATCGGTAGACGCGGGCGACTTAAAATCGCCTGGCCCCAGGTCATGCAGGTTCGAGTCCTGCCCCGGGCACCACCTTCCTCGGGATCCCCATCCCGATCCACCAGGGTCCCTTTTCGGTCGGGATCCCGATCGGGATGACCCCCGGATGCGGGTCACGGGAGGTTTGCGGGTCCCCGGCACCCTGTTCGAGCGCGATCCGGGAGATCTCGCGTGGGCGGTCGGGTCGGGGAAGGCCGCCCTCAGTCCAGCTGATCCAGGACCCGGTCGCGGATCTCGTCGGTGGCGAGCAGGTCTTCGAGGGCGTCGCGATCGAGCAGGGTCGTGCGCTGGTAGGACCGGTCGGGACACTCGATCTCGATCCGATAGATCGCTTTGGGAGCGTCGAAGACCTGGCGGATGCGAAGCGACTGGTCTGCCTCCCCTTCGAGGATCTGGGTCCGAAGGGAATCGACGATCCGGTCGCAGCGATCATCGCAGAGCGCCAGCGGGTCCATGGCATCGAAGGATCGTCGACGCGCGTTTCCGAGGAGTTTGAAGGTGCCGGGAGGTCTCATGGGAAGGTCAATCATACCCATCGTGGCTCACACGATTCAAGGATGGATTCCCAGACCATGGATGCGGCGGATGCGACGTGCCCTTCGACGTTCGGCCTCTCGTGCAACCAGCAGGCGCGCGATCGGCAGCAGGTCCTGGGTCGAGCGCCCGGTGAATCGGATCCCGAAACACGCATCGTCGTCGTGCCCGGTCGGGGTGCCGAGAAGAGACGGATGAAGGGTCGTCTTCGTCCAGGCGATCTCGCCGTCGCTCCGGAAGATCCGACCGGAAGGCAGACGCAATTCGATCCGGACCCGGGTTCCCGGGGCCGGGCCCTCCGCTGCTGAAACCCGCAGGCCGCCCAGGCCGATCTCGGTACATCGAGCCAGGGGAGCCACCGGTCTGCCATCCGTCGTCGTCAGCTGCAGCCGGGCGTGGAGCGGGACACGCTCGCCGCTACGCCGGGGCTTGCCCTGCGTCTGGACCCGATCGTCGGGGTGCCTCTGTCTCATTCGGGGAAACTCCCGCTTCCGGCAGGGGGTCCTCTCTTCTATCGGCGATCGCCCCGCCTTCTCTTGAGTGCAATCGAGATGCGACTCGGCGCGTAAACCGGCCTGGCGGAGGGGGTTGTCTTCGAGGCGCGGGAGCGTCGGAGACACGTTCGAGGGCAGCGAGGGCCGGATCGATCCCGTCCGCTTCGGGAGGGCGACCCGACCCGGCCACGATCCCCTGCGCTTCGGCGCCATCCGTTTCGGGCTATGCTCGGGCCGGCTTCCACGCACGGAGGTGGTGTGGTCCGGACCGCGAATCCGGACCCGATATCCGACATGTCCAGGTCCTCGAACCCGACCCGACGCCGCAGCGGGCAGAAAACCGCAGCCCGGCCGGGAAGCTGGCTGACCGGGTTCCATTCCGTTCGCGAAGCGCTCCGTGCCAGGCGGCGTCCCCTCGAGCGACTGGTTCTCGGGACCCAGGGGGGGCGGGCGGGCGATCGGGAGCTGATCGATCTGGCACGCGCCGCAGGGATTCCCATCGAACGGATCGAAGCCCGGGAATTCGATCTCCGCATCGACGGAGCCGATCAAGGCCAGGGCGTGGCGCTCCGCGTCGGCCCGCTGCCCGAACTGAGCCTCCGGCAGCTGCTGGATCAGAGCGGTGAAGCGGACGACGCCGGGACCGGGACCCGGCTGGTCCTGCTGGACGGGGTCGAAGATCCCCAGAACGTCGGGGCCCTGGCGCGGGTGGCCGAGGGCGCTGGGGTTCGGGGGCTGATCCTGTCGCAACGTCGGGCACCGCCCCTTTCACCGGCCGTCAGTCGCGCCTCGGCGGGCGCGATCGAGTGGCTTCCGGTCGCTCGGGTGCCCAATCTGGGGCGGGCGATTCGCGATCTCAAGCAGGGCGGCTTCTGGGTGGTGGCCGCCGCGCCCTCGACCGGAGGATCGCTCTTCGGGCTGGCCGACCGGATCCTGAGCGGCAATCTCGTCGTCGTCCTGGGAGCGGAGGGCAAGGGGATCCGGCCGAGCGTTCTCGAACTGGCGGATCACCGGGCGGCCATCCCGATGCGTGGCCAGATTG
>DRKE01000449.1 GCA_011051925.1 Deltaproteobacteria bacterium | reverse complement strand
CGGGCGGGCGCGGCCTGCCCGCCGGCAAGCGGGGGCCGGCATCGGCGCTCGAGAGGGCCCTCAGGCGACGACCGCCAGGGGCAGGGAGATCGTGAATCGCGTGCCTTCCCCCCGGCCGCTCTCGACGTCGATCGACCCGAGGTGCCCCTGGACGACGCTCTGCACGATGCTCAGGCCGAGCCCCGTCCCGCCATCGCGCCCGCGCGTCGTGTAGAAGGGCTCGAAGAGGTGCTCGCGGTCTTCCCGGCCGATCCCGCGGCCCGAGTCGATGACATGCAGCAGCGCGAGATCCCGATCGTGCCCGGTCACCACGCGAATCGGTTCCGCTTCTCCCGGATCGGCCTCGACGGCATTCCGAACGAGGTTGACGATCGCCTGTTCGATCTCGATCGCACTCGCGAAGACCGGAAGCGAATCGCGGCAGAGTTCCACGGCGAGTTCGAGGCGCGATTCCGTCCACGCCGATCGAAAGGAATGAAGAGCATCGCGAACGAGATCATTCAGGTCGTGCACCGTCTTCTCGGTCGTCGCGCTCGAAGAGAAGCGCAGCAGGTTCTTCACGATCCGACCGCAGCGCGCCGCCTCGGCCGCGTTGGATTCGAGCGTGTCGCGCCAGATCGTGTCGCGATCCGGATCGCTCTCACAGGCGAGGGCGAGCTGCGACCCCAGCAGGATGGCACCGGTCGGGTTGTTGATCTGATGCGCGACGCCCGCCGCGAGGATGCCGAGGGACGCGAGCCGATCGGCCTTTCGGAGGCGATCGTGGGTCTCGGCCAGCTCCCGGGTCCGTTCCTCGACGAGCCGCTGAAGATCGACTCGAAACCGCTCGTCCAGACGCCGTTGTCGTTCTCCGAGTTCCCGGGCTTCGGCCTGAGCGCGCTCGAGACGTCCGATCGTGTCGCGGCGAAGCCATTCATAGGTGAAGGCGACACCGAGCGTACCCAGGATGCCGAAGATGCCGGCCCATAGATTCCAGAGGGCCATCGCCTGTAGATCCGGATGGACGGGCGCCTGGAAACCTCTCTCGATCGCCAGGCCCAGCGAGGCCAGGACGGCACTGACGACGAGACTCCAGGCCACGCCGGCATGCAGCCCCAGAAGCAGCGTCGAGAAGAGCGGAACGAGAATCGCGATCAGGATGGCGCCCGTATCGCTTCCGCCGGTCGCCGCCGCGAGCAGCGCCACGTAGACGACCATCGATCCGATCAGCCAATGCTGGGCCCACGCGAGCGGGAGCCCGGACCTGACGGCGAGTGCCGCAACCAGAAAGGAGATCGCCATCGCATAGGACCCGGCCCGGATCCAGGGCGAAGCGAGATCGGTCGTCACGGCGATCGATCCGAGAACGGCAAGGCAGCCGACGAGACCGATCACGATCGTCATCCGGGCTCGTCGCAGCGTCTCCTCCGGCGAGCCGTCCGACGAATCTTCTTCCGACGCGCCCGACCGGAGCGATTCTGCGAGGAACCAATCGACGATTCGGAAGCCAGGAGCCGAGTCCGCCCCGGAACCCCGGGCGATCCGAGCCGGATCGCGCCAACGCGGTCGCATGCGGGAATCCACGTTCCTCATGATCGCCTCCCGGGGCCTGCGACGCTCTCCCCACGAGCAATACCACCGATTCCGACTCGATGTCCACCGCTACCTGTACTTGATAGGCCAGGCGACCCGACCGGGTGCACTTCGACTCGCTTCCCGGGACTCCGGCCCCGGTCGTCCGATCGAGCGCACGTTTTTGTGACATGACGCCGCAAGCTGGCGCCGGACCCGCCGGGCAGCACGTCTGGTGGAACGGAAATCCTGCGTTCCGGCGGACGACGAGATGGTTTAAGATGGCTGAGAGGGACCGGGAGAACGGCAGCCGATGTCGACCTACGAACGACTGAGCGTCACCGATCGGATCTTCCTCGAGATGGAGACCCACGAGGAGCATCTCCACGTCGCCGTCTGCATGATCTTCGACGCGGCCCCTCTCCAGCTACCCGACGGCGGCGGCGTCGACTTCGAGCGCATCAGTCGCTACATGGCCTCCCGGCTTCATCGGATCCCCCGCTATCGCCAGCGAGTGAAGTTCATCCCGGTCGAAGGCGATCCGATCTGGGTCGATGATCCGACCTTCAACCTCCACTACCACCTGCGGCATGCCCATCTTCCCCACCCGGGTGATGAACGACAGCTGAAGCGTCTCTGCGGGCGGATCGTCTCCCAACTCCTGGATCGCGGGAAGCCGCTCTGGGAGATGTGGGTCGTCGACGGCCTGGAGGGGGATCGATTCGCCGTCATCACGAAGGTCCATCACTGCATGACCGATGGCGTGGGCGGGATCGAACTCCTGGGCAACCTCCTGACCGCGACTCCGACGAAGAATTTTCCCGAAGGTCCCGCCTGGATCCCGCGACCGATGCCCGATCGCCGACAGCTGATCCGGGACGCGATCTCCCGTCGCATGCAGGCGCCGGTCACGCTCACGAGAAGCCTGCTGGAGGCGGCCCGGGAACCCCGGAGCGCCTGGGAGGGGTTGGCCGAGAGCCTGCGTGGGTTGCGCGAGGCCGGCACCTACACGACCCATCCCGCCTCGGAGACGCCGATCAACCAACCGATCGGATCCCATCGACGCTTCGACTGGCTCGCCCTCGATCTCGCCCGGATCAAGGAGATCAAGAATCGCGCCGGGAGGACCGTGAACGACGTCGCGCTCTCTGTCGCGGCCGGTGCGCTCGGTGAGTTCTTCGAACTCCGGGGCATCCCGCTGCGCGAACAGAAGGAACTCGACTTCCGAGCGGCATGTCCCGTCAATGTCCGCACGGAAGACGAGGCAGGGCGCCCCGGCAACCGCGTCTCCAACCTGATCGTGAAGCTCCCCCTCGAGGAAAGGGATCCCCTTCGCCGGCTCGAACGCGTCCACGAGACGATGAGCGAACTCAAGGGCTCGAAACAGCTGCTCGCGATGGGAGCCGTCGAATCGTTCGCCGAGTTCACGCACCCGAGCCTGCTCACCTATTTCGCCCGGATGAACGTCGAGAAGAGAAGCTCGAATTTCGTCTTCACGAATGTCCCCGGTCCGCAGAGCCGTTGGTACATGCTCGAAGC
Source organism: Deltaproteobacteria bacterium (assembly GCA_011051925.1). Lineage (GTDB taxonomy): Bacteria > Myxococcota_A > UBA9160 > UBA9160 > UBA4427 > UBA4427. Next base: position 1,607 of record DRKE01000449.1, on the reverse strand, counting down.
GCCCCTTCTCGAGCTCTATCCCGTCGTCCCGATCATGCCCATGCAGGGCCTCGGCATCGCGCTCATGAGCTATGCAGGCGGGCTCTACTGGGGCTTCAATTCCGATTGGGAACAGTTGCCCGACCTCCACGAACTCGTCCTCGCGACGGAACGGTCCTTCGAGCAGCTCCACGAGGCCGCCTGCGCGCTCGAGCCGGCCGGAACCGGGGAGCGGGACGCGACGAACGCGGGCTGAACCCATCCCGTCGGATCCGGTCCGGCAGGCGAATGACCTGCTCGATCGCAGCCAGGGGAGATCCGGTTTGAAACGACGGACGGTGCTCACCACGGGATGCAATGCGGGCATCGGTCTCGCGACGGTTCTCGAAGTCGCGGAGCGCGGACACCGATCGATCGGAACCGTCCGTTCCGAAGAAGCCGCCGAACTCGTGGCGCGCGCCGCACGCGACCGGCATGTGGACGTCGAGACCCGGATTCTCGAGGTCAACGACGCGGAGGGATGCGCCGAGGTGGTCGATGCGATCCGGCCCGATGTCCTGGTCAACAACGCCGGATACGCGATCTTTGGCGCCATCGAACGCGTTCCCGAGGAAGATGCGCGCACGCTCTTCGACACCCTCGTCTTCTCCCCCGTCCGTCTGGCACGTCTCGCGCTGCCCCACATGCGGAAAGCGGGCTGGGGGCGCATCCTCTTCATGAGTTCGCTCTTCGGGCGGGTGGCTGCGCCGCCCCTGGGTTGGTATGCCAGCGCCAAGCACGCCATCGAAGGTCTTGCGGATGTCCTGCGAATGGAGGTCGCCCGCGACGGAATCGGGGTCGTCGTACTCGAACCCGGGGGCGTCCGGTCGCCGATGCTCGAAAAGGCGGAACGCGAGTCGGCGCGCTATCCGGCGGGCGGATTCGAGGAATCCAATCGGCTCGCCGGCGCGCGAATCCGACAGACCGATTTCTTCAGGGCGGACCCCCGGGACGTGGCTCGCGTCGTCCTGACGGCGCTCGAAGCGTCGAGTCCCCAGGCCCGCTACCTCGTGGGATACGACGCACAGATCATCGGCCGGCTCTCGCCGATGATCCCGTCCTGGCTGAGCGACCGCGTGACCCGCCTGGTCCAGGGCCTCTGACACCGCGCCTCCGCCCTAACAGTTCGATTCTGGAACGAACTTCCGGTCGGTCGATTCGGCTATGCTGGACGGCATGGCGGACCGGAGTGGCGTCTTCAGGCAATCCTACGGGCCTTTCGCGGTCGTCGTCGGTGCATCCGAGGGTCTGGGCGCGGCTTTTGCGCAGGAGCTGGCGTCCCGGGGAATGGATCTGCTCCTGTTGGCACGCCGGAAGACCCTGCTCGAACGACTCGCCGCGGAAATCCGCTCGCATCACGGCGTCGAGGTCCGCTGCCTTCCGATCGACGTGGTGGCCTCCGATCTCGGCCAGCAGATCGAGGAGGCGATCCGGGATCTCGAGGTCGGCCTGCTCGTCTACAACGCGGCCTTCGCGCCCGTCGGACCCTTCCTCGAACGCTCGGACGATGAGCTTCGCCGCGTGGCAGCGGTCAACATGGTCGGACCGATGCTCTTCGTTCGCCGACTCGCCCCGGCGATGTGCCGTCG
>DRKE01000448.1 GCA_011051925.1 Deltaproteobacteria bacterium | reverse complement strand
GGTCGTATCGGGTCGTTCCGGTACAAGGCGAAGAACGCGACCGGGTCGAGGCCGACCATGGTCTTGGATTCTTCTTCCGGTTGCTGACCGGGTTCCCGCCAAGAGTCCTTCTTCGACTCGATCCGCTCCCCCGGCGCTGAACCCGCGCGGAGTCGCGAGGGCCGACGGTTCTCCGGGATCGGGAAGGAGCGCGGGTTCGTCCTTCCGACTCAGCCTGCCTTCCGGTCCACCCCGCCGCGGACCAGGGCGAGCACACAGGCGAGGACGAAGAACGAGATCGTGATGGACACGACAGCGGGTCCCGGCACCATCCAGATCCCCGCCCGGTCGATGCTCTCCCGGATCGAATGGGCCGGGGCGGGATCACTGACCAGTTTGTCGCCCCAGGCGAGGAGCTGGACGGCGAACAAGTAGAGGTAGACGCGACGAAGCCGCCGTGCGATCGCTCGCGAGGCAGGCATCGTCGGGACCGTGCGGCCCAGGTGGGGGTCGAGCAGGTCGGCCAGATCGACTCCGGCCGCGTCCGAGGGCCCGCCTTCGCGGGCGAGCGCCGTTCGGATCAGACCCTCTTCGAGCAGGAGCACCCGACTCTGCCAGAGATGGTAGAAGCTGAGCCGCCGCGCTTCGAGCAGCAGGAAGCCGACCGTCAGGAGCGAGGCGATGTAGATTCCGAAATGGGGGATGGCCGGATTCCCGAGTTCGAGGGAAACGACCGCCGCCGTGACACCGATCGCCCAGTTCGTCGTCGCGTCCATCCGCGTTCGCCAGATGTCGGCGCGTCCGACCATGGCACGGTAGTAGTGCATCAGGACCGTCGTCCGGTCCCGATCTCCGATCGCGATTCCGCTCGTCATCCCGCTCCCGCTTCGTCTCTCCGCCAGAGCATACGGAATCGTTTCCGGATCGGAGCGGCGTTCGTGGGTCTACCCCCGCCGGCTCTTCGACAGGCGGAAGACCGGAAGGGCGATCCCGTCGTCGAGCGGCTCGAACCGGACCTCGACGGGCAATCCGATGGCCACCTCATCGGGCGTCAGCTCGGGCATCTCCGAGACCATGCGGAGGCCTTCCTCGAGCTCGATCGTGGCCACGACGTAGGGGATCCGGTCGGCCCAGAAAGGGTGGAACGCCCGATGGGTGACGACATAGCTATGGATCTCGCCCCGTCCCGAGAGTTCCGACCAGTCCCAGCGCATGTCGTGGCATTCCGGGCACATGGGACGTGGGTAGTGGCGCAGCGTGTTGCAACCCCGGCAGCGCTGTGCGACGAGGCGGCCCTCCGCGGCGGCACGCCAGAACGGTTCGGTGAGGGGGGTCGGTTTCGGCCGCGGGCGTGTCGGGGTCGTCATGCCCGCCCCAGGATCATGACGGCACCTTCATGGAAGTCGCCTTCCGAGGTCACGACGACCGTTTCGCAGTCTGCGACCTGTCGGGCGGGTTCGACCTCGCGGCGAAGTTGCCGGACTGCCTCCAGGACATGGTTCGCTCCCGAGACATGGGCTTCCGAGACGAGTCCACCCGCGGTATTCACGGGAAGTGCCCCGCCGAGCTCGATCCGACCCCCTTCGACGAAGGGACCGCCTTCTCCTCTGTCGCAGAAACCCAGTGCCTCGAGGGAGGCGAGGGTGATCCACGTGAAGCCGTCATAGATCTGCGCGCGATCGAGGTCGCCTGGCGAGACGCCGGCCATGCCGAAGGCATGGGGTGCCGCCCGCCGGAGGCCCTCGATCTCCGTCATGTCGCGCTTCTGCGTGATCGAGTCCGGCGGGTCCCCGTGCCCCTCCGCGATGCCGAGGATCGCGACGGGTCGTTTTGCCCGATCGCGCGCTCGCTCGGCGCTCGTCACGACGATCGCCGCGGCGCCATCCGTTTCGAGGGAACAGTCGAAGAGACGAAGGGGGTCCGCGATCATGCGGGATGCCTGATGGTCGGCGAGGGACATCGGTTTGCCGTGCATCAAGGCGTGCGGATTCAGGTTCGCGTGTTTCCGACAGGCGACCGCGATCTGCCCGAAATGCTCGCTGCGCGTGCCGAACTCATGCATGTGACGTCGGGCCGCCTGCGCGAACCATTGGACCGCGACCGTGTTCCCGCAAGGTCGTTCGAACTCCTCGATCGTTCGCATGATCGGCATGGGGACGATCGTGTCCTCGACGGCCTTCGACACGCGCTGCGCGGAATAGCCGCGTCGGCCGGCGACCAGCAGGGCGTGGTTCGCGAGGCCGCAGTGGACGGCCAGGCACGCGCTCTGGATCGCCGAAACGAAACTCGCTCCCCCGGTCCGGATCGTCGAGCTGAATCGCAGATCGCGGAGCCCGAGGTTCACGATGAAATCCTCGGCGAGGATGCCGGCCATCTCATTGGGCATCACGGCATCTACGTCATCGGGGGAGAGACCCGCATCGGAGAGCGCGGCCAGGGCCGCTTCGAGATGGAGTTCGAGGGTCGTCCGGTCGGTGCCCCGGGTATAGGGCGTCTGTCCGATGCCGACGATCGCGCATCGACCCGGGAAGGGCGCGGTCTTCTCAGTCATCCTGCGCGAGTTCACTCAGGTTGCCGTCGGGGTCGACGATCTGGGCGACCCGGCGGCCCGGGCGGGGCTCGACCGGACCGAATACGACCCGTCCGCCCTGCGCTTCGACCTCGTCGAGGGCAGCGGCCAGGTTCTCGACCTCGAAGGAGAGGTAGCGATAGCCGGGTCGTTCGGTGAGGCCGCCTTCGCCAGGGGCGCCGGAGGGAGCCGTCTCGGGGACGAAGATCCGCAGCAGACTCGGGCCGAGACGCAGGCGATGGATCGTCCCGACGCCGGGCAGGACGAGGTCTTCGAGCGATTCGAGTCCGAAAGCGTCGCGATAGAAACAGGCGAGCCGGTTCCCGTCGTTCGTGACGATCCCGACGTCGAGGGCATGCTTCGTGAGCGCAATCGGCATCGGGTTCTCAGTCCTCCCCTGATTCGAGGGATTCGGCGGTGAGGCCATGATGGCCCCAGAGATCCCCTTCCCCCGTGAACTCGTGGTCGACCCAGTCGTCTCCGACGAGCCGCCCGTCCCAGCCGATCTCCACGTCGAAGCCCGAGGGCCCTTGCATGTAGAAGGAGACGGTTCCGTCGTTCCGATGGCGTCCGAGTCCCGAGCGGATGGGGATCGAGGCCGCGAGGGCGCGATCGAGGGCGAGGCCGACCTGGTCGAGAGTCCGCATTTCGAGCATCAGGTGCTGGAGACCGGAAGCGGGACCCACCTTCAGGAGTGCGATGCTGTGGTGTCGCGGGGTACAGCGGAGAAAATGGATCGAGGCATCGGGGCCGAACGTCATGTAGTCGGATCGGCGGAAGCCCAGGACCCGCAGGTAGAAATCGAGGGCCCCCTCGAGATCCGATACGAAAAGGACGACGTGGCCCATGCCGAGGCCGCCCGTCAGGAACCCGACGCCGCGGGACGGATCGGGTTCACCATCTTCGAGAGGGGTCGCGAAAAGCTCGAGACGATGGCCAGCGGGATCGTTCAGGATGGCGAGATGCCCGACGCCACGGGCCGTGCATTCCTCCTCGGAGCCGGCTCGGATCTCGATCCCGTGGGCGGACAGCCGATCCAGTGCGCGGGAAACGTCGCCTGATCCGGGCAGCTCGAGACCCACATATCGAAGGCCGGGTTCTTCGGCGGGGTGGACCGCGATTCGCCACTGGCGGGCGTCCATCTTCAGGTAGAGGCTGCCGTCGGGCGCGATGCCCCGGGCTTCAGGGGCCGGTTCGGGTACGCCCCGGGGCCGGGGGCCGGGCAGGACCTGCGCGGGAACGAGTCCGCAGACTTCGGTCGCGAAGGTCCGCCACGCTGCCGGGTCCGGCGCACCCACGCCGACATAGCCGATGCCTCGCCAGGGAAGGGTCGTGTCGGCGGGTCGTCCGCTCATCCCGCGCTCCCGTCCTGCGCGGCCCCGGAGTCGAACTCGATCGGAACGCGGTGGTGGCCGTGCAGGAATTCGCCATAGGTCCGCTCGACCCCTGCGTGGCAGATTTCGTAGTCCGGTGCGGCACGCAGGATCTCTTCGAGCAGCACATGGCCTTCGAGCTTTCCGAGTGGTTCGCCGACGCATTTGTGGATGCCGTGTCCGTAGGAGAGCGAGCGACGCGGCCGGCGGTCGATGTCGAATTCGTCGGGTCGTTCGAACTCGCGTGGGTCCCGATTGCCCGAGGCCCAGAGGAACATCACGCCCTGTCCCGCTCGCAGGGTCTTGCCGTGCATTTCGACGTCCTGCACGAGGCGTCTTCCGAGCAGGTTCGTGGGCTGGTCGTAGCGGAGGGACTCCGCGAAGGCGGCGGGAATCAGCTGGGGTTCCCGCCGGACGCGACGGCGTTGGTCGGGATGGGCCGCGAGATAGAGGATCGTATTGGCCACGGCCAACGGGACGACTTCGGAGCCGGTCACCATCATCACATAGACGTTCCCGCAGATCTCCTCGACCGTCATGGGCCGGCCTTCGGGGCGGGCTCGCACCCACGTGCTCAGGTGGTCGTCTCCGCCTTCGTCGGGGGCCTCCATCCGCGCGACGACGATCCGCGCCACGCGTTCCATCATCGCTTCCATCGCAGCGGCGCCCTCGCTCGAGGTTCCGACCTGACCGGGCTCACGGCCGAAGAAGAGCGCGATGCCCTCGCGGAGGGCGTCGGCGTCTTCGCGGTCGAGTCCGATGAGTTCCCCGATCACCCGAGCGGCGAGGGGGCTGGCCAGATCCCGATAGACGTCGAAGGCGCCCTTCTCGGCGAGGGGGTCCAACAGCTCCCGGGTGAGGGCGCGCACCCGGGGTTCCAGCTTCGCGACCCGCCCCCGTTTGTACGTGTCGTTGATGAGGGCCCGGTATTCGCGCTGGCGCGGCATGTCCATCGTCGTGAAGGTCGGCGGCGGGGGCGGTTCGCGAAGCAGGATCTGGCCGGGCGAGACGCCGGTCTCGGCGCTGAAGACGTCGGGTCGGATCGCCGCCTGCCAGATGTCCTCGAAGCGGGAGAGGAACCAGCAATCGTATTTCTCGAGATGGAAGGCAGGCGCTTCCTCGCGCAGACGCGCATAGAAGGGCCATGGATTCCGCATGACCTCATCGGAGTAGGGATCGTATCCGATCATCGGCGGACCTCCGATCCGCGCCGGTCGCCGTCGGCTCGATGACGGGATCGCGGGAGCGAACAAGAATAGTCGATGTGGGGACGCCGGTCGGGGGGCGACCTTCGGGCCGGCGGGATCCGCTCGTCTCGGGCGTCAAGGGCGGTGGCCAGCCAGTCGCTCCGCCAGATCGATGGCGAGACGTCTCAGGAGATCGTGAAAGATCGCCTGGGCTTCGTCCGTGGGGTCGCCCGCCAGCGAAACGCCCGAAATGCTGCCGGATACGGGACCGACGGGCCCGGTGGATGTCGGGTTCGTGACTTCGATGCATCGGTCCCCATCGCAATCGACGAGAACCGCAAGCCGTGAATCGGCTTCGGGAGAATCGATCTCCGTCGCTTCATAGAACCAGATCGTCGCACCGCTTTCGACCGAGACGGCACTGACGTTGATCGTGGCGGCCACGCGGGAAGCGGCCGCAAGGGCGTCTTCCCGCCGGCCGATGATCCGCTCGAATTCGCGCGCCTGCGCCTGCGCCACGCTCGCGGGTTCGGTTCGCTCTCCGTGTCGGGTGGCCCGATAGAATCGCCGTTCGATCCGGGCGTCCCGGCCGGGCTGGATGTCGATCCGCTCGAGCGCGTTGACCTGGAGCAGGACGTCGATTCCGAGTGCCCGGGCAGACCCGAGGAGCGATTTCTCCTGGTTCCGGGACAGTTGTTGAACGGCGCCCCAGGACACGACCCGGAAGCCCGCCCGCGTCAATGCCCGTTCGAATTCGGCCATCTCCACGCCGCATCGGGTCCGCAGGATCTCCCGCTGGAGTCGACCGTCTCCTCCGCTCGCCGTTTTTCCCTGGTCCGCGCAGACGTCCGGTGGTTGCAGTCCGACCGTGCGGATCATGCCGGCCAGTGAGCGGTACTCGGGCGTCTCGGTCACGTCCGCACCCCCTGCATCCCGTTGGTTCCGGATCAGTCGCGATTCGACCAGGAAATAGGGTGTGCTCGTCCCGCAGCCGAAGGCCAGCAGCAGAAGGGCCGGTAGCAGGAGCCGCGAGGGCCTCTTCGTCGCGCTCATCGTTTCAGCACCCAGGTCGAGCCGGGAAGCATCTCGAGTCCGCGTTGCTCGCCGACGATCCGGCCTCGGGAATCGTAGGCGACCAGATCGATGCAGCTCTCGGGAAGAACGATGGCGCGGGTCTCGCCCGGCGAAAGGTGGGATCCTTCGATCGGAACGAACGAGAGGTCGAGGTCATGGCAGGGTTTCTGGCGGATCTCGACGATGTCCCGGCCCAGATCGTTCGAGACGTGGAGCAGGATGCCCCGGCGCGGGGAGGGGGCGGCACAGGCGAGGACCAGCGCCACGGGAATCAGCCAGCGCTTTCCGGAAGACGCTGGGCGGGCCTCGAGTCGTTTTCGCGTCATGCTTCTCCGTCGAAGATCCTGCCCGTCGGGTCGTCCCTTCGCTTCGCGCAGTATACCCGTCAAATCCCCGGGGCGGGTGGATCGGATCAGGCACTTCCCTCTCCGGATGGACCGCTCCGCTCCCTGGCGGCCGTCTCATGAATCACGCCCCTCGCCCGGTCGGGGCTCATGAGATCGCCTTCAAGCTCCGCATACTCCGCTTTCAGATGCTCGATCCGTCCCCGGATCTCATCCCGGGCGGTGCGGAAACGATCCAGGCGTTCCTCGGCGTCGAGTGAGGGATCCCTGGAGGCGGGATCCGCGATCGGCCAATGCAGTCTCCGAACCCGGCCCGGAAGGACGGGACAGACTTCCTCGGCGCAGAGGGTGACGACGAGATCGAGCCCTGCCGGATCGAGATCGGTGACCGGGGTCGAGGTCTGCCCCGAGATGTCGATCCCGATCTCGGCCATGGCTTCGATCGCGTTCGGATGGACGTGGGACGGTTCGGATCCGGCACTCGTGACGCGTGCCGCCTCGCCGAGCAGCGCTCGCGCCAGGCCTTCGGCCATCTGGCTGCGCGCGGAGTTGGCGACACAGAGAAACGCGATGCGGAGTGGCATGATCTGGCTCGAATGATCCTGGGACGCAGGAGAACGGTGGAGCGACTCAATCTAGCGACTCGATCGATCGCGGTCACCGAGGGCTGCGGGCGCCATCGACCGCGGGCATCCGCCATCGCCGAAGGGCACTCGAAGGATTCCGGTCCGCTTCCAGTCAGTGTTCGCCGGGATCCGCCCGGCCATCGCCATCGGTGTCGGGGAAGAGGCCGACGAGGACCGGATCGTGGTCGGATGCACGAAAGGGATCGGCGCTGAAACGCTCCGGCGGATTGTCCATCCGGTAGTCGAGGGCCGGGGCCTCGTCGGCGTTCACGTGCCAGATGCCCACGCCCGAAACGAAGGGCAGCAGCTCCGCGCTCGCCAGGGCATGATCGAGTCGCCCGGCCTGCCCCCGGAAGACGAACGAGTATCCGCCCGGATCCGCGAACCCGGAGATCAGGTCGGAATAGCCGGCGGATCCGAGGATGCGGAGCGGGTCTTCGGCGGGATACGCGTTGAGGTCCCCGAGGATCAGGATCGGCGCATCGCCCCCTCCCGTCGGGTCATCCGCGAGCCATTCGGCGAGGGCTCGGGCGGCGCGTGTCCGCGTCCGATTGCACTCGCCCTGTCCGTCGCCGAGATCGGGATCGTCCACGGCGTCGCAATCCGAGCCCTTCGACTTGAAATGGTTGACGACGACCGTCAACGGCTCGTCGGTTTCGAGGGTGCGGAAGCTCTGTGCCAGTCCGGGCCGGTTGCGCCGGTCGTCGAATGCGGGATGCGCAGTGGCGTCGAGGATCGCTGGCGGTCCGATCGGGATCAGCGTATCCCGGCGATAGAACATTCCGACGGCGATCGGATGGACGCCGAGCCGTGGCCGGTCCGGTTCGACGAGGCGGTAGGGCCTGCCTGGCGTGCGCGCGTTCAGTTCGTCCAGCAACCGGGCGATGGCGCTATCCGGTCCCGTTCCGTCGTTCTCGACTTCGATGAGCGCGCCGAGATCGGGGTCGAGCGCGATGAGTGTCTCGACGAGTTTGGCTTGCTGTCGCTCGAGTTCGTCGGGATCGGCCGGGCCGCGCGTCGGGAATCCACCACCGCGTCCATCCCCGTTCATGTAGTTCCCGACGTTCCAGCCGATGACCCGCAGGCTGCCACCGACGGCGGGCGGCTCGAGAGGACGGGGCGGGCCGGGCGCGAATCGGGGCGGCCGGATCGGGTGGACGCGGTAGCGCCCGAAGGAGAAGCCGAGGACGCCCTCGAGACGGTCGAGCGTGTCGCCCAGGCGAAGCGTTCCGCCATCCTCGCGGTCGAGATAGGGTGTCGGTTCGGGGCGGACCGTGTGGCGACCGTCGTCGAGCAGGAAACTCCGGCGGCGGTTCCGGGCCGCCAGCGTGACCGCAGCCTCGCCCGGATCCTCGCGCTGGGTCGGTTGCTCGAGGCGCGATCCGGCGGAGAGGGTGATCTGGCCGAATCGCACGATGTCGCGCTGTCCGGTCACGACGAGAGGCTGGTCGAACTCGACGCCCATGCCCTCCCAGCGTTCCCAGTCCGATTCCTCGTCCAGGGGCAGATCGATCGAGGCGGGGCTGGCTCTTCCCCTTCCCGGACAGGGGATGACCTCGCTGACCCCGGTCAGTTCCGTCAGGCCGAAGAATTCGGCGACGCGACCTCGCACCCGGACACGGTCCCCGGGTCTGATCCCGGTCTCGACGGCAGGGGCGAAGACGAAGAGGCCTTCGGAAGTGCGGGGATCATCGTCGGCTTCCGCGTCTTCCGCCTGGAGGAAGAAGCCGCCGAGCCCTTCGAGGGTGTCGGATGCGGGGCCCACGACGATCGCTTCGACGACGACCTCCGGATCGGTCCCGCTCCGGGAGAGAAGAGGACTCGTGCGGCCCGCGCCCTGGATCGCGTGGATCGGCGTAGCGGGCATTCCGCAATCCCCGACCCTTCCGCCGCTCGGGTCGTCGCATCCAGACGTCGTCGAGACGAAGAACGCCAGGAAGCGGATACCGGCCGCCAGACGCGACCACTTCGTCGGGATGCGAACCAACGACTCGCCCTTTCCCGGACCGTCAACGTGTACGGGCAGACCGCAGCCGTGCCGTCGTTCGATCCGATGGGACGCGGTGCGGCAGCGGAATGGGGAAGTCAGCGACCGGTCGGATCGGTAGCATCAAAGGCCGCATCCGGAGTCGCGTGACCGGGCGTTGGCATCAGGGGAAGCCGAGGGCACGCCGCGCGCGGAGCGGCGGCTCGCTCGGGTCGCGAAGGAGGGGATTCAGAGCGAGTGCTTCTGGTGTCCGCTTTCGTCGAAATTGTCCGGGGCGAGCCAGCTCTCGAGGGCGCGTCTTCGATCCGGCCATTCCCGATCGATGATCGAGAACCAGGCGGTATCGCGATTCCGTCCCTTCACGATCTGGTGGTTGCGGAAGACCCCCTCGAATTCGAAACCGAATCGACGGGCCGCGCGCTTCGAGGCTTCGTTCGCGTCGTCGCATTTCCATTCGTAGCGTCGGTAGCCGAGGTCGTCGAAGACATGCCGCGCCATCAGGTAGAGCGCCTCGGTCGATGCGAAGGTCCGCTGCATCCCGTGCCCGAAGACGACGCAACCGATCTCGACGACGCCATGGGCTTCGCGAATCTCCATGTAGCTCGCCATGCCTCGGGCTTCCGCCGTTTCGAGGTCGACGACCACCATCGTCTCCCAGCCGGCGCCGGCGCGGATGGCCTCGAAGACCGCCTCGAAGCCCTCCCGTTCCGGGAAGGGGCCGAAGGGGATGTAGCGCCAGAGATCCGCGTTGGGCTCGCCGGCGACATTCGCGAAAAGAGACGGGCCATGGCGTTTCCAGTCGAGGGGCTGCAGGGCGGTCTTCGATCCCCGGAGTTCGGAACCTCCGGGGCGTGAACAGGCTTTCCATTCAGCGAGCGGGCTCTCCAGATCCATGATTCCTCCGTCGGGGACGTTTCCGCCTCGAGAGCCTTTCCTTCTCGCTGCGAGTGTGGTCAGGAGCCGCCATCAGGGATAGGGTGTCGAGATGACCTTCGATGGGCCGGGCAGTCGGGAAGGGCAAGTCGGGCTCCGCAAGAAGCCCCGGCAGGCGCGTGCCGAGGAGCGGATCGGACAACTTCTCGATGCGGCCGAGCGGGTCGTAGAACGTATCGGATACGAGGCCCTCACGACAAATCATGTCGCCGAAGAGGCGGGGGTTTCGATCGGAACGGTCTACCGCTGGTTTCCGGACAAGCATGCCCTCGCGACCCGCTTGAGCGAACGCTATGTCGAGACCGTCCTCGCGGATTTCGAGGCGCTCGTCGTGGACGATCCCGACCTGCCCGCGCCCCCGCTTCTCGAGCGTGTCGTGCTCGCCCTGGCCGATCTGCTGGCCGAACATCCGTCGGTGCAGGCGATCCTGCGTGGGGCCAGCGGTCAGGGACAACCCGGAGTCCATCTGCGCGAGACCCTGATCGGCCTGGCCGAACGGATCGTCGAAATCCGGGTGATCGAGATCCCGCCCGAGGAACGTCGTCTGACCGCCGAGGCGATGGTCGCGACGACCCTCGCCTTTCTCGCGCACCCGACGCGTTCGGCACGGGATCGCGAGTGGGTGGAGGAACTCGTCTATCTGCTGAGCGCCTACGCCGCCCGGAAATATCCGCCCCGGGACGATCCCGCCTGGACCACGCCCGGTGCCGGGCCGAGACCGGTCCGGCCGGGTGTCGACGCGATCGTCTCCGATCGCCGGGCTTCCAAGACGTCTGGGGACGATCGGTAAGGGCACTCCCGGTCCGGACCCTTTGGGGATCGATGCGATTTCACATCAGAATCGGCGTGAGTTCGCCAAAAGATGATTATTTACTCGCTTTATAGTGAATAATTGCTTGGATTCGTGATATGACGAGAGGGAGGGCCGACACCAGGAGTTTGATCATTTTTCCGTCGCGAGCGATGGCCCGGCGGAAGAGATCGTCAGAACGAGACCGGGGGAGGACAAGGATGAGTCGAATCGAACATTTGCACACGAACGAAGAGGAAAGGACTCGGAGGCGGAGCGCGAGGCGATGGGTCCTGCCCCTTGCCATCGTGGCATCGATCGTCTTCGTGGGGGGCACGTTCGGACGTGCACAGGAAATCGTTTCACGGACGCAAAGCCTGTCCTCGGGAATCGGCTCGTTTTTCGGGTCCGCCGATTCCTGTGGTATTGCAGGGTGCACGCCCGGGACAGCCGAACAGAGTGTCGATTCGTCGGGTGATCCGATCAGGACGAGTGGCGCCAAAGAGACTCGAGAGCCCAGGGTCTCTCCCCCCGATCCCGTTGGCCTCGACGGGGCGGAGCATGGGTTCTGTCCGGATGGTGCGCCGGTCGACCCTTGTCTGCTGGTCATGTTTCATGGAATCGGCGGAGACAGTCTGAATCTCGATATCGATCCGGATCCGGATGTCTTCGTTGCTCCCGGACCTGCAGAGGCCCAACAGATTCTGCACGCAGGCGCTTTCATTCCTACGGGCGGTGGGACTTCATATGATGCCTTCGTCGCGCCATTGATGGCCGCGGGTTGCGACGTCCTATACGCCCGTTGGAACGGTTTCGAGTCCTGGGACATGGGTCCTGCCGAACTCGCCGAGGTCATCAGCCCGATTCGACAGGAGATCGAGGCCCGCGATGCGGAGACCCTTCCCGGCGAAGGACTCACACGAGTCTATCTTCATGGACATAGCGGTGGCGGATTGGTCATCGCGAGGATTCTAGAAGCAGCGGCGACAGATCCGGACGCAGCCTTCATCGCGAATCGGGTCACCCGTGCGACGACGATTGGTTCGCCCTTCGGTGGGTCCCTGGTCGCGGATCTCGTGATGGAGAATCGGGGGGATCATCCACTGGGTGGGGAAACGCTTCTCGAAGACGTGAAGATCCAGAACCTGTTGGCCGATCTCGTCGGGAATGCGGGTGCCGAGGGATTGGAGGAGCGTGTGGGGCCGCTCACCTCCCGGTATATGAGCCAGCGTTGGCAGGATGCGCCGACCCGGACCGTTCCGATCGGGACGATCGGAACGGGTCTGTGGAGCGTTCCCCTGGCCGGTCCGGGCGGCCATCCAACGGACTACTCCGCCTACTTTTTCGGATCCACGATGGGTCACAACGGTCCGGAACCGCTCTCGGTCATTCTCGACCGATCCGAGATCATAGCCGGTCTCCTGGCCGATCTCGTGCCCGATCAGAATGGAAACGGCACGGCCGATACCGACGATCTCTTTTCTCGGTTGGAGACATCGGAGATGGCACTCTACGACGTTGACAACAGGGAGATCGTCGTCAACGCATCGACGTTGGCGAAGCTTGGGCCCAAGGCGCAGGCGCTTCTCGAATCGAGAAAGAATAGCCTGATCGACAGTCTGGCGAGTGAGCCCCTTGTCTCCTGGTGGGAAGCGACGGTTTTCGTCAACGCGCTTCTCTCGCTCGTCGATCTCCGAATCGATCTCGGGCCCTGTCAGGTCGCGTCGAGCTTGACCGCCTCCTGGTATGAGTCCTGCCGAGACGATCTCTTTCTCCAGCTCGACGAGTTCCTCGCCTGGCAGGGCCCCCTCTGGTGGGACGTGACTGCGGCGTGCGCCATCGCGTTCCAGCCGCTCGATCCTCTCAACATCCTGGTCTGTCCGATCATGAAGAAGAAGATCTTCAAGGAGGGCATTGCCGAATACAGGACTCCGTTTGATGTGCTGACGACGAGAGACCTCCTTCCGTCCCAGGCCGGCTCTCTCACGTTGGGTGCCCGGTCCGAGTTCAAGTGCACAGACGGGATCGTTCCCTGTATCTCCTCGCTCGGCGAGATGCTGGCGACAACGGGTGCGCGTGTTCCAGGTCCGATCTATCCGCTCGGATTCGTGGGGGCGAACCATGTCCGAGCGATGTTCAACACGCCCGTGGCGATCGCGCGATTCGATTCGAATGGTGTTCTCCAGGCACCGGAGTACCCGATCCGGATCGGTGAATGGTACCTCCGGGAAGTCATCTGCGACGGAACGCCGATTCCGCAGCTCGCTCAGGAGGGCGGGACCGTCGTTCCCGACCTCGATGCGATTCGTCATGAGTGTACCGTCAGCGAGTGTTACGACTACTATCAGTCGACAGGAGATGAACCGCCTTCTCCCGATCCGTGTCCGGGGTCGCATCTGTGCGAGCAGGGAGCGTATTTCGATCTGTCGGACTATGCGATTGCCGAGGCGGGCGGCGACTGGGCGCGGCCCTGCCAACCCCTCTCCTGCGGCGCCAATCAATGCGGCAACTGGTCGGACGGATGTGGCGGGACGATCTATTGTGGCCCCTGCGCTTCGGCGTGTCCGAAGGGAACCTGCGTCTGTGACACGCCACAGGGGCCCGTCTGTGAGGATGAGAATGGGTTGTGTCCGAATGGCATGGCCTGCGAGCCCGAGTGACGTCGCGTCCATCCTGTTCGCGGAAGACGAGCGCCTCCTGCTTCCGGATCCCCCGGAAGCAGGAGGCGCGTTCCGGCGCCGGGGATCGATCAGGGAACGTGCAATCCCCGGGACATCACGATCGGGCGGGCGTGCGCGCAGGTCGGAACACGGGCGCTCTCACCCCGCCTGCGACGCCCCGGAAGGTCAGCGTCCGGAACACGACCTCCATCGGCAGGTCGATCGAGAGGTCGGCCGGATCGCAATCGACGATCCGGGTGACATAACGGATCCGCGGATCCTCCTCGAGCGTGACGAGGCCCGAGACGTAGGGGATCTGGCCCTCGTAGGGCGGATGCAGGAGATGCTTCACTTCCGCCCACGAAAACAGTCGACCGCGGCCGGAGACGTCGACCCAGGAGATCCGCTCCCCCCGACAGTCGGGGCATCGTTCCTCGGGATACCAGACATGACGCGCACAATCCTCGCAGCGCGGCATCACCAGGCGCCCCTTCCGGGCCGCGTCCCAGAAGGGGCGGGTGAGTGGCCAGTCGAGCTCGGGAAGAGGGGCGGCCATCAGCGATCCCTTCGCAGGACGAGGGTGCTCGCCATGTGCCCGGTATAGCCGCCGTAGACGCCGATCTCGCAATCGGCGACCTGGCAGGCCGCCTCGCCCCGGAGTTGTCGCACGAGTTCGTTCACGTGGGCGATGCCCAGGACGTAGGCGTGGGAGAGCAGGCCGCCGTGGGTGTTGTAGGCCAGGCCCGGCGTGTCGAAGCGCAGCCGATCGCCGGAGACGAAGGGGCCCGCTTCTCCTTTCGCGCAGAACCCCATGTCCTCGATCTGCATCAGGGCGACGATCGAAAAGGGATCGTAGAGGGTGAGGACGTCGACGTCCTGCGCGGTGATGCCGGCCTGGGCGAAGGCGAGGGGGGCCGAGAAGACCTGGGGGGTGGCCGTGAAATCCGCCTGCTGGCTCCAGTAGGCGCCGCTTCCCGAATAGCCTTCGGCGACGCCCGCGACCACGACCGGTGGCTTCGGCAGGTCGCGCGCGCGTTCGACCGACGTCAGGATCGTGGCGCCGCCCCCGTCGGAGATCAGGCAACAATCCTCCATGCGGAGGGGATCGACCATCATCGGGCGTGCGAGATACTGCTCGAGCGTGAGGGGGCGGTCGCGCGTGATCGCATCGGGATGCCGGGTCGCGTGTTCCCGGCAGCTGACCGCGATGGCACCCAGGTCTTCGGCCTTCGTCCCGTATTCCCACATGTGGCGCCGCGCGATCGTGGCGAAATAGACGGGCTGGGGAAACCAGCCGAAGGGCACCTCGAAGTTCGCCTTCATGCGTTCGTCGCGGTGGTAGCGGCCGGGGCCATCCCCGCCGGCGACCTTCTGGCTGAACCAGTCGACTGCGAAGAGATTGACGACATGGCGGGCCCGGCCCTCCCGGATCGCCCTCGCCGCCGCGATGGGCGCGGTCGCGGCCCAGGTCATGGCTCCGCCCTCCGTCGACATCCAGATCTCCTGCTTCGTGCCGAAATGGTCGCGGTAGGCATCGGCCGAGAGCGTGTCCCCCATGAAAGGGCTCTGCATCAGGCCGTCGATCTGCTCCGGGCGGAGACCGGCATCCGCGATCGCCCGCTCGATCGCGTCGAGGGCGATTTCCGTGGCGTTTCTTCCCGACGCGCGCTGGTAGATCGCGTCGCCCACGCCGACGATGGCCATCTGTCCCGAGATGTCTTCGAGTTCGCCGGCGAAACCCCAATCGGGCGACCTGGCAGTCATTCCGGGATCTTCTCCGACACGTTTCCCTCTGTCAAACGGCGCAGACGGGTCGTGTCCGAAGAAAGGGGCGATTCCCTGTGCCGCGCCGTCAGACGTCGGAGGGTTCCGGGCGTGGCGCCCAACCCCGATCGTGGGGCGCGACGAGGACCGCATCGAGTTCCATCCGCGAATGCAGCCAGGTTCCGTCGACGCGGGTGTATTCGTCGTGCTCGACACCGACCATCCACATCGCCCGCCCTTCCTTCGTCGTCATGAGGGCCAGCACGTCCCAGGTCCCCCGTGCGGTCCCTCCGGAGATCTCGAGATCCGGTTTCACGAAGAAATGCCAGGAGAAGCGCAGCGTCGGGACGAGGAAGCGCTCGCGGATCGCTTCGCGTCCCTCGCATCGGCCGAGTCCGCTGCCGCCATCCCAGACGCCGTCCTCGGTAAAGAGCGCCGCGACCTCGTCGGCAATGCGGGACAGTTCGGCCGAGGACCGGAGGCCGTCACGCGTGTAGCGCGAATCGGCGAGCGCCCCGTATCGGGACTTCAGATTGGTGATCGCCCGATAGGCCTCGGCGTCGGCGAGGCGCGCTTCGAGCGCTCCGATCCTCTTCGCCAGGTCGATCGTATCGGACACGTCCGTCCTTCCCCGGCCGGTCGGCGCCGAGCGCCGCACCACCCGGTTCCGCGACGAAGCGGAAACCGGGGGTCGCCCGAACCGCTCAAGCGCCCTTGGGGCGTCGGCCGATGATGCCCTCCCGTTCGAGCTCCTCGATGG
>DRKE01000447.1 GCA_011051925.1 Deltaproteobacteria bacterium | reverse complement strand
CCGGTAGCTCGTGCCGCCCCGGATCAGGAAGTCCGGGACGTTCGTCTTCAGTCCATAGACGAAGCGGGAGACGACGTTGCCCGCCCCATCGAGTTCCGCGACGGGATTCAGCTGGTCCCCGTAGAGGAAGCCCTGGACGAGAGTCCCGTCCACCCGTTTCCCGATCCGGCGGTTCTGGCCGTCGATCACGTAGTCGAGGACCCGGCCGTCGGCGAGGGTCGCCTGGGTGAGATTCCCCAGAGCGTCGTAGACGAAGCTCTCGGTCGTGCCGGCGGTCGGATCGGTTCGGGAGACCAGATCGCCGGCTTCGTCGTACGTGAAGCCGAGGCTCCCGAACTGGAGCAGCCGATCCTGATCGTCGTAGACGCCAGCGGTCGTGCCGCTCGAGTCGGCCCGGGAGAGGCGGTTGCCGTTGCCGTCGTAGGTGTAGGTTCGAACCGGGACCCCGTTCTCCGAGACCCTCACCAGGCGGCCGTCCAGGTCGTAGTCGTAGGTCCGGTCGAGGTTCGTCCCCTGAAAGGCGGGCATGCTGGGCAGCCCGAAACGGGATAGGAGCGGCGCAGATGCACCCGGCGGTCCGGACACCTCCTCTGCCGCGTCAGCGGCTTCGTTCAACGCAGCGTTATCGGCGCGTGCTCGCCCGGCTGCCCCGGTGAGGAGCGGAGCGACGAGGGGAGGCCCCCTCCGAAGCTTGGGGTGGGCGGGGGCAAGCTCGCGGCTCACCTCCACCTCATCCTACGCCCCGCTCCGGTCCGGACATCACGAACAGCGTCCAGATAACGGGCGCAAGAGCGCACGCGACGCAGATTGACGCAAGAAGTAGCCGGGGTCGCTGAACGCTCGAACTAGCGTATTGACTCGAGACCAAGCCAACGCCGACACCCAGGGCGATCGGAACGACGGCAAGCGCCACCAAGTAGCCCACCCAACCTGCAAGAAGATCGGCTCCGTAGACCAGATAGCCCCAGGCAAGAAACGCCGATACCAACATCGCCGCAGGGACCAGTACTCGAAGATCCATACCTGCTCCTCCCCTGCTCGTGAGCGAGAATCGCCTTATCGACCAGGACTCGGGTGAAGATCCGGGTTCAGGCCAGGCGGATCGAAGCCAGGCGGCACTCCTCCTCCGGCGTCGGTCAGGATCCCGCGCGTCGTGGTGTGACAGTTACCCTCGTCCTGTCCGGGATCTGGGAAGATCTCGTAGCTCTGCGACGGAGAGTTGAACCGATTCTCTCCAGCAGCAATGACCGCGGCATCCCACTCGGCCTGCGACATCCCCGGAGGCGGCGGAACCAGGGTCGACGCCGTCACGGGGTCACGACCTGGGCCATGATCACTCGGATCATTGATGCGAACTTCGTTCTCGCCGGACTCGTTCTGGTAGCTCCCGTAGGTGACGTCCGTTCCGTTGCCTGTCGTGATGTTTACGGACGAGTGCGCGCCGCCGCCAAACGTCCCCCGCACAGCTCGCGTGTTGATCGTCACGTCTAGACCGAACGGATCGATGAAATTCGTGGGGTTGTTCAGCGCATACGTGTACAGATTCACCCCCCCCTTGTCGCCGGACGCGTTATGACGGAGCTAAGAGGACAGGAACTTTTCCGCACCTCCTGAGGAGGTCGGCATGTTGCAGCATTCCCACAGGGGGAGTGTTCGATGGGCCGACGACTTCGACAGGAGGAAGTGATGACGATTCAAGTGTTGGCCGAACGAGGCTGCTCGAACCGGGCGATCGCCCGGCAGCTGGGCATCGACGAGAAGGCGGTGCGCTACCGCCTGGCGCGGCTGCGCAGCGGCACCCGCGATGGCAGGGCCGACAAGCCCTTCCGGGCGGAGGCCGTTGCCAGCGTGATCGCCCTGGCCTGCCCTGTGAAACTGGGTCCAGTCTCTGCGTTAGCCTCCCTTGGGGAGGCGGATTGGAGACGAGATGAAGGTGAAGCGATTCACGGAAGAGCAGATCATCGGGATTCTGAACGAGGCGGAGCAGACGGGGAACATTCGCGAGGTGTGCCGGGCTCACAATGTCACGGAGACGACCTTTTACCGGTGGCGTTCGAAGTTCGGCGGGATGGACGTTTCAGACGCGAAGCGCCTGAAGGAGCTCGAGCGCGAGAACTCGGAGCTGAAGAAGATGGTCGCCGAGCTGTCGCTGGACAATCGCATGCTGAAGGACCTGAACTCAAAAAAATGGTGAGCCTGGCGGAGCGACGGCGGGGAGCGGAGCACCTGGAGGAGGCCTACGGCGTGAGCGAGCGCCGGGCCTGCCAGGTCGCTCAGATCGCCCGTACGACGAAGCGTCGTCCGTCAGGCCGGACCGAGGAAGCCAAGCTCGTTCGCCGGGTTCACGAGCTCTCGGAGCAGTATCCCCGGTTCGGGTACCGGAAGATGCATGCGAAGCTGAAGGCCGAGGGCTTCTCGGTCGGCTTGGATCGACTCCGGTTGATCCGGAAGCGGGAAGGGCTCCAGGTGGCCCGCAAGCAGCGAAAACGGCGTCGGCCCGGCAAGAGCACGGCCGAGTCGGATCGGGCTCTCCATGCAAACCACGTCTGGAGCTACGACTTCGTGGCCGACCAGACGATCGACGGGAAGCGGCTTCGCTTCCTGACGGTGATCGACGAGTTCACGCGGGAATGCCTGCGGATCGAGACGGGTCGGTTCTTGAACTCGCACGATGTGGTG
>DRKE01000446.1 GCA_011051925.1 Deltaproteobacteria bacterium | reverse complement strand
GGCCAGATCTGGATCGATCGGCATCAGGTCGATCCACGCTCGCTGCGCGCCGCCATCGAGCGCCTGCACGGCGAGAATCCGCAGGGCGCGATCGTGATCCAGGCCGACCGGAAATCGCAGAATCATCTGCTCGTGGCCGTCATGGATGCGGCCAAGGCCGCGGGAGTGAACAGGGTCGCGATCGCGGCCGAGGGGTCGTGACCCTACGCGGTATCGTGCCGCACCCCGATCCAGTCGAATCCTGAAGCCGCCCTGATCGACTTTCCTGTTACGGTTCCTTCCGCATTCCGCGAGCCGGGATGTCCGATGGAGGCGTGAGCCCGATGGGTGGGATCGTTCGTGCGCTCGTCGTCGATGAGCGCCTCGACGAAGGCAGGGTCCTCGGCGATCAGCTGGTCGCGGCGGGCTTTCTCGTCTCCTTCGCGCGGGACCGGGCGGACGCATTCGAGGCGATCCTGCGCAAGCCGCCCGACATCGTCGTCACCCGTCATCATCCACCGCGATCGGCGGATCTCGACCTGGTCCGGCGGATCCGCGCGGTTTCGCGTGTACCCGTCGTGATGGTCACGTCCTTCGGATCGATTCCCGACTGCGAGGCCGCGTTCCGGGCGGGGGTCGACCGGTATCTTCTGCTCGAGGCCGAGGGCGGGCATGTCGGTCGGGCGGCCTCGGAACTCGTGCGCGAGCGCGCCAGACCGGAACCGGACCCGCGAGGCGGCTCCGGAACGGGAACGACCGCCGACCGGATGCGGGCCCTGGCGCGGCAGGAACTTCGGGAAGAACTGGGACGTCTGCTGATCCTGTGCCGGGGCAACATCGCCGAGATGGCCCGGCGGATGGGACGGGATCGATCCACGGTACGATACCATCTCCGACGTTTCGGGATGCTCGAAGGCTCGGCAGGGAACACGCCTCGGATCGGTTAGATTCGACGGGGAGGACCCGAACAGGGGAGGGGGGCATGCGCGGTCAGGCAGTGGTCGTCGGTGTCGGGGAATCGGCCTACTACAAGCATGGACGCTCACCCGACACGGAGTTCCAGCTCGCGTGTACCGCGATCCGGAATGCGGCGGCCGATGCGGGCCTGGAACTCGACCAGATCGACGGACTGATCTCCTATGCAGACCAGCGCAACAGCCCGCTCCGGATCGCCGATGCCCTCGGGCTGGGTGAGCTTCGCTGGTCGGCGACGCCCTGGGCCGGGGGCGGGAACAACTCCTCGGCGACGGTCCATCTCGCCGATGCCGCGGTATGCGGAGGGCATGCAGAAACCGTCCTCATCTTCCGGGCGCTCGCGCAGGGCCAGTTCCAGCGTTTCGGAAGCGGCGCGGGGCTTCTCTCCGGAGGCGCGCCCGAGGGTCTTTCCTGGGGTCTGCCCTACGGGCTGATGACGCCGGCACACGAATGTGCGCTGCAGACGATGAGATGGATGCACGATCATGGCGTTTCCCAGGAGGCGCTTGCTGCGATCTCCCTGGCGAGCTACGCGAACGCCCAGCGGAATCCCCGCGCCATCCGATACGGTCAGCCCCTGACGCGTGAGGCGTATCATGCCTCCCGCTGGATCGTCGAGCCCTTCCATCTCTACGATTGCTGCATGGAGAACGACGGGGCGGCGGCGCTGATCGTGACCACGCCCGAGCGCGCGCGGGACCTGCCGGGTCGGGCAGTGCCGATCCTCGCGACGGCCCAGGGGATGGGGCCCGAGATCGGGATCACGACCTTCCAGCCGCGATGGTTCCCGGGCATGTACTACGAGAATGTCGGCCGGATGATCTGGGAGCGCTCGGGTGTCGGTCCCGACGATGTCGATGTCGTCCAGTTCTACGAGAATTTCACGGGTCCGGTCCTGATGGCCCTTTGCGAGATGGGCTTTTGCAGACCCGAGGAAGTGGATGCCTTCGTCGCGAATGGCGCACTCGAGGGGCCGGACGCCCGACTGCCCTTCAATACGAGCGGCGGCAACCTCGCGGAGGCCTACATCCATGGCCTCGAGATGGTGATCGAAGCCGTGAGACAGTCACGCGGGGATTCGACCTGCCAGGTCGCGAAGGTCGAACTTTCGCTCGCCGTCGGGGGTCCTGGCTATGCTCCGGGCAGTGCCGTCCTCTTCGGTCCGGCCGAATGAAGGGGGCGTGGCCGCCGGTTCGACCGAGGGCCGTCCTGCGCGAACGGTCTTCCCGAACGTCGCGTCGAGAATGCCCGCTTCGAGCGGCCCGTCGACGGGCCGCCTGTCATGGAGATGCGCGATGAGCCGGACCCTCGGCGACGATTTCATCCTGCCCCGTCTGACCCCGAACAATACGCCCTTCTTCACGGCGGGAACGATCCAGATCCAGTTCTGCGAGGATTGTGGGCACGCCCAGCATCCGCCCGACGAGATCTGCTATGGCTGCCAGGGAACGAACCTGTCTTTTGCTTCCTGTCCGGGGACGGGCCGGGTCGAGAGCTTTGCGCGAGTCCATCATCCGGTCCATCCGGCACTGAAGGACCACGTGCCCTACGTGATCGCGATCATCTCCGTGGACGGCGCACCCGGCTGCTCGGTGCAGGGCAATGTGATCCACTGTCCGCCCGATCGTGTCCGGATCGGACAGCGGGTTCGTGCGGTATTCGAAGAGGCCGTGGACCCGGACACGAAACAGGAATTGCGGATTCCACAGTGGGAACCCGATGACGACGCCTGAGCTCGGCTCTCGATCGATCTTGCCCACGCGCCGCGCGCCGTCTAGATCCGCTCGATGATCGTTCCCGTGCCGACATTCGCACCGCAGCACATCGTGATGTAGGCCGTCCCGAGTCCCTGCCTCTCGAGTTCGTGCAGCGCGGTCACGATCAATCGGGAGCCCGTCGCGCCGACGGGATGGCCGAGGGCGATGGCGCCCCCGTTGACGTTCACCTTCGACATGTCGATGTCGAAGACGCCGGCCCAGGAAAGAACGACCGAGGCGAACGCCTCGTTGATCTCGTAGAGATCGATGTCGTTCCGGATGCTCATGCCACTCTTCTTCTCGATGGTCCGGGTGGCGTCGACGGGACCGTCGAGCCCGTAGTAGGGGTCGGTTCCGACGAGCACGTCATGAAGGATCCGCGCCCGGGGGCGAAGGCCGTACGCCTTCGCCTTCTCGGCGGTCATGAACAGCACGGCGGCCGCCCCATCCGAGATCTGGGACGAGTTGCCGGCCGTGTGGATCCCCCCTTCGATGACGGGCTTCAACTGCGCGAGACCTTCGGCCGTGGATTCACGGATGCCCTGGTCCGTGCTGACGACACGGGTCTGCCCCGTCGGCTTCCCGTCTTCGCCGAGGACGGGCGCTTCGATCGGGACGATCTCGCGATCGAAACGGCCTTCGTCGCGTGCCATCGCGGCCTTGCGCTGTGATTCCAGGCCGAGCGCGTCGGCATCCTCCCTCGTGATCCCGCGGTTGTCGGCGATCCGCTGGGCCATGGAGAACTGATCCGGCGGTGAATCCCAGGGCCAGTTCTCGGGGATGAAATAACCAGGACCGTTGATCACGTTCGCGCCGAGGCCGACATGACTCATCATCTCGAGACCACAGGCGATTCCGATGTCGATCGATCCACCCTTGACGAGGGCGTTGATCAGGCTGTTGGCCTGCTGACCGGAACCGCATTGGGTGTCGATCGTCGTGCCTCCACAGGTCCAATCGTCCCCTTCGGAAAGCCAGGCCTGGCGGGTGATGTTGTTCGACTGTTCGCCAGCCTGGGTGACGCAGCCACCGATGATCTGTTCGACATCGCG
>DRKE01000445.1 GCA_011051925.1 Deltaproteobacteria bacterium | reverse complement strand
GTCGAAGGGCAGGCGTTGGCGCTCGTCTTCTTCGCGGTCGGCGCTTCTCTCCAGTTCAGCGTCGGGCTCTTCATCTGGTCGGGCAGGATCGATCCGATGGAGCTGGTCCGGAATCCGATCGGCCTGGCGGCGATCGCTGCAGCCTTCGTGATCGGGTTCGGGATTCCGGTTCCCCTCGTCGTGATCCACACGACCGGTTTGATGGGCGCCTTCGCGATTCCCCTGATGCTGCTCGCGCTCGGGGCGGCCATCGCGGAACTCGAGGTCACGGATCTCCATCGCAGTCTCGGTCTCGCGATCTTCCGTCTCGCATGTGGTCTCGCGATCGGATTCGGCGCCGTACGCCTCCTGGGCCTCTCCGGGGTGACCCGGGGCGTCGTGATCCTGCAATGCGCGATGCCGGCGGCCGTCTTCAACTATCTCCTCGCACAGCGCTACGAGCGATCACCGGAACAGGTCGCGAGCTTCGTCGTGGTTTCGACGCTCCTGGTCGCGGCGGTCCTGCCGCTGATCCTGCCCTTCATCCTGGTGTCGGGGCGGGGTTGATCGCCCGTGCGGTCGGGAAGGACCCATCCGCTGGAGCGGTGGCGCGGCCGGCAGCGAGTCGATTCGCGGCGATCCCTGCGAGCGTCAGGGCGCCGTGAGGATGACCCGCGCGGGCTTGCGAGGCGGATGGGCTGCCGCGCCGCCGAAGACGCGGACCGCATGGTAGACGTAGTCAGCGCGTGCCCGTGACATCCCATCGTCGAGGCAGATCAGCCAGAGGAGGACGTCGGCGGGTTTCCGGCGGCTTGCCGGAAGCAGCCTTTCCCGGATCAGCTGATAGCAGGCGTCATGGACCAGGGATCCCCGCATGAAGTTCGGGGTGTCGATCGTCGGCCCGCTCGGACCGTCCCAGGCGTATCCCTTCTTCAGCGTGAGTCGACCGGTCTTCGAGAGGACCACCCATCTTCCGCTCGTCGCGACTCCGCGGTCGAGCTTCCATCGGGTTTCGTGGACGTATTTCTCCATCAGCTGGTACTTGTATTGATCAATCTTCCGGTAACGGATGGTCGCATGCATTTCGTCTTCTCCGCCATCCGGACCGCTCGGGCGCGCGAGGCATGCCGGGGCCGGATCGCTATCGGATCAGGAGCAGGCTGATCCAGGGGACGTAGGTGATCAAGAGGACCGAGATCAAGAGGATCACGAAGAAGGGCAGGGTCGCCCGATAGACCTCGAGGACCGGTCGGTCGAAACGGTGGCTCGCGATGAAGAGATTCATGCCGACAGGAGGGGTGATGTAGCCGATCTGCATGTTGGCGAGAAAGATGATGCCGAGATGGACCGGATGGATCCCATAGCCGATCGCGATGGGAAGGATGATCGGGACCATGATGACGATGGCCGAGAAGATGTCGAGGATCATGCCGAGCATCAGCAGGAAGAGGTTGAGGAGCATGAGAAAGACGAAGCGATCGTCGATCCGGGTCCGGATCAGATCGAAGAGCCGGGCGGGGACTTCCGTATCGATCAGGTAGTTCGTGGAGGCCAGGGACACGCCCAGGATGATCATGATGGCCCCGACCAGGACCATCGACTCCCGCATCACCGCGGGAAGCTGGCGAAGCGGGATCTCCCGTCGGATGCCGACCTCCACGAGGAGGACGTAGATCGCCGTGACGGCGGCCGCCTCGGATAGGGCGAAGGTGCCCGTGTAGATCCCGCCGAGCACCACGATCGGAAGGGGGATCTCCCAGCCCGCTTCCAGGATCGCCGCGCGTGCGTCGCGCCACCGGATCGGGATGCGCGCATTCCCGCGGCCGCGGACCTGCCAGATCGAATAGGCCGAGAGCAGGACCAGCATCAGCATGCCCGGGATCAGGCCGGCCGCGAAGAGATCCTCGATCCGGACATCGGGTTCGACGTTCATCTGTTGAGCGACGACGCCGTAGAGGATGAGCGGAAGGGCGGGGGCGAAGAGCAGCCCCAGACTGCCAGAGGTCGTGATCAGGCCGAGACTGAAGCGGTCCGGGTAGTCGGATTCGCGAAGGGCCGGATAGAGAAGCGCTCCGAGCGCGACGATCGTCACCCCTGAAGCGCCCGTGAAGGCGGTGAAGAGGGCGCAGGCGACGAGTGCGACGATGGCCAGACCGCCATCGAGCCATCCGAGGAGCGCGTTGGTCAGCCGGACCAGGCGGTGGGGCGCGTCGCTCTCGCCGAGCAGGTAGCCGGCGAAGGTGAAGAGCGGGATGGCGAGCAGGATCGGCATCTCGGCGAGACGGTAGATCTCGATCGCGATGACCTGGAGATCGATTTCCTCGGCGCCGAATCCGAGCATGGCTGCCGAGACGATGATCGCGAAGAGAGGAGCGCCCGCGAGTGCCAGGACGAGCAGCAGGAGGGCGAAGCTCATTCTTCTTCCCCGGCGTCTTCCAAGGCTTCCCTTCCGACAGGCGCATGAAGGCCGATCGCGATTCCCGCCCGGGCGAGCGCATGGCCCAGATGGCGCATGCCGATCATCGCGAAGGCGAAGGGAATCGCGCTCTCGCAGATCCACGCGGGAACGTCCCCGAAGGCCTTCGCCCCGAACTCGCGTTCCGCCATGACGAAGGCCCAGGCGTATCGCGCGACGACGAAGCAGACGAGGGCCGTGAAGAGTCCGGTCACGAATTCCAGGAGCGCTCGTGGCCGAGGGGAAAGCAGTTTCGAAACGACGTCGATGGCGATCTGCTTGTTGCCCCGGCTGGCGGCGAGCGCGCCAAAGAGGGCGATCCAGAGAACGAGGACGCGGAGGAACGCATCCGCCCAGCTCAAACCCGCATCGAAGGCGTTTCGCAGGATGATCTGGAGGGGGGCCAGGACGACCAG
This sequence comes from Deltaproteobacteria bacterium, assembly GCA_011051925.1. GTDB lineage: Bacteria > Myxococcota_A > UBA9160 > UBA9160 > UBA4427 > UBA4427. The sequence goes on along the minus strand of DRKE01000445.1, from coordinate 3 downwards.
GAT
>DRKE01000444.1 GCA_011051925.1 Deltaproteobacteria bacterium | reverse complement strand
GGGTCGAGCGGGATCTCACGGTAGCCTGCTAGAGTGGGCGGATCGATCGCCCCGGCACGGAGCCGTCGCGGACGGCGATTTCCCGGCTCACGAGCCGGCCACCCCTGTACGAAGTACGCACGACGAAGAGAAACGAAGAAAGGAATCCCCCATGCCCCATCCATTCCGATTCGGCGTCCAGATCGCGAAGCTTCCCGCCGATCGCTGGCGCGACGACATCCGCCAGATCGAGGCGATGGGCTACAGCACGATCTTCCTGCCCGATCATTTCGGGGATCAATGGGATCCGACCACGGCGCTCGCCGGATTGGCCGCGGTGACGGACCGGTTGAAGGTCGGTTCCCTGGTCTACGACGTCGACTATCGCCATCCCGTCGTCTACGCCAAGGCCGCCGCCACCCTCCAGGTCCTCTCCGGAGGCCGACACGAATTCGGCATCGGGGCCGGATGGATGGAGACCGACTACGTCGAGGCGGGGATCCCCTACGATCGCCCCGGCGTGCGGATCAGCCGCCTCGAAGAAGCGCTCCAGATCATCCGATCGATGTGGACGAACGAACGAACGAGCTTCGACGGGGAGTTCTACCGGATCCGCGAGATCGCCCGGGCGACCGAACTCGGCGGGATCGCGCCGCCGAAGATCCTGATCGGAGGGGGCGGCCCGCGACTGCTCCGCCTGGCAGGCCGCCACGCGGACATCGTGGGCATCAATCCCAGGATGGTCGACGGCAAGATCACGGCCGAAACCCCGGCGGACAGCTCGCCCGAGCGAGTCCGCCAGAAGATCCAGTGGGTGCGAGAAGGCGCCGAAGCCGCGGGTCGCGACCCCGACGCGATCGAGTTCAACTCCCTGAGCTTCGTCACGGCCATCAGCGACGATGTCTCGGGCCTGCGCTCGGCGCTCGCGAGCAGCAGCGGCATGACGGTCGAACAGGTCGCCGACTGTCCCCTCTTCCTGACCGGATCGGCCCAGGAGATCCGCGAGCGCCTCGAACGCCAGCGGGAGGAAACCGGAATCAGCTACATCGTGATCCAGGGAGGGGACCCCGGGGTCCTCGAGACCTTCGCGAAAGAGATCCTGCAACCCCTCGCGGCGATCGGCTAGTCTGGACGTCCGCCACGAACGGGCTTCGCGGCAGGTCCGCGTCCCATCGCCCCCTGGAGGAATCCCCATGTCGAGTTCGTTGCACGCGGGTCAGACCGCACTCATCACCGGAGGCGCCTCCGGTCTCGGGCGGGCCACCGCCCTGCTCCTCGGACGCGAGGGTGCCCGCGTCTGCGTCGCCGACCTCGACGAAGCCGGTGCCGAGAAGGTCGCCCAGCAGATCCGCGATTCGGGCGGCGAGGCGACGGCCTGTTCGATCGACGTCGCGAGCGAGAGCGGAAACGACGCGATGGTCGCGGCCACCCTGGACGCCTTCGGCTCCCTCGATGTCGCCTACCTGAATGCGGGGATCGCGCGGGGATCGACCATTCGCGGCGGGGACGTTGCGACCTGGGACGAGGTGATCGCCGTCAATCTTCGCAGCGTGTTTCTCGGCATGCGCGCGGTCGTCGAGCCGATGATCACGGCCGGAGGCGGATCGATCGTCTGCACGGCCTCGGTGGCCGGCCTGCGCGGCGGGGGCAACATGCCTTCCTACTACGCCTCGAAGCATGGTGTGGTGGGCCTCGTGAAGGCGGCCGCCGTCGAATTCGCGCCCCTGGGCATCCGCGTGAACGCCGTCTGCCCGGGTGTCATCGACACGCCGATCCTCGGTCCGGCCCATGGCGTCGAAGCGGTGACGGACATGCTCGGGGCCGGCCACCTGCTGGGCCGCGTCGGCCAGCCCGACGAGGTCGCCCAGCTCGTTTCCTTCCTGGCGAGCCCCCGCTCGTCGTTCGTGACCGGCGCCGCCTATCCCGTCGATGGCGGCATGACCGCCGCCGTCGGGGTCGGCGGGGCTGGGCCCATGGAAGACGACGAGCGCATGCAGTTGTTCGAGCAGCTGTCGTCGGGGGTATCGACCGAACGCAGCTGATTCGTGGCAGCCGGCTTCACCAGCCGGCGAGATCCGCCGCCCGTTCCTGGTGGAGCCGGGGCGTCCCCAGGAAGACGCGATCGAACATCGCCCGCTTGAAGAGGATCTGGGTATCCCCTTCCCACGTATACCCGATCCCGCCATGGGCCTCGGTCGCGTCTCGCGCGACCTGCATGAATCGTTCGGTGATGTGGCTCTTGGCGATCGCGGCGCTGCGGCTGGCTTCGTCGGGAACGTGATCGAGGGCATGCGCGGCGTACCAGTAGAGCGCCCGGGTCGGCTCGACCTCGACCGCCATGTTGGCGAGCTGATGTTTCAGGGCCTGGAAATGGCCGATCGTCACGCCGAACTGTTCGCGGTTCTTCGCGTACTCGACACTCATCTCGACGAGCTTCGATGCCCCGCCGAAGGCATCCGCCGCGACCAGGACGAGTCCGACGTCGAGCACGCGCGAGGCGACCTCCGACCCGCCCTCCTCGAGCCGCTCGACGGGCGTCTCGTCGAAGGCGATCCGCACGATGCGCCGCGTGCGATCCGCCGCCTCGATCCGCTGGATCTCGACGCCGCTCGCGTTCCGATCGACCACGCCGAGTCGCCCGCCCTCGAGACCGACGACGAAGAGATCGGCCTGTCCGCCGAACTCGACGATCTCCTTGGCGCCGGAGAGCCGATCCCCCGACCCGAGCTTCCATTGGTCGGGCAGCCAGCCCCCCCCTTCTTCGGCGAGCGCGACGCTGGCCAGCGTGTCTCCGCTGGCCATTCCCGGAAGCCAGCGCTTCTTCTGCTCACCACTTCCCCCGAGCGCGATCGCGAGGCTGGCGAGGGAATGGCTCAGGAAGGGAACGGGCGCCGCGAGACTGCCCAGGGTTTCCGAGACGGCCGCGAGATCGAGAATCTCGAGTTCGCTGCCTCCGTATTCTCCCGGAAGATGGATTCCGGCCAATCCCAGTTCGGCCAGCCCCTTCCAGAGAACGGGGTCGTAGCCCACCTCGTCGTCGAAGAGTTCGCGCAGTCGCGCCGGGGGACATTCATTCTGGATGAACTGGGACACGGTCTCCTGGAGGAGACGTTGTTCGTCGGAAAGATCGAAATCCATCGCTATTTGCTCCGATTCGCCGCAGAGTCCCGCGGCAGGCCGAGGCCGCGTTCCGCGATGACGTTGCGTTGGATGTTGGCGGTTCCTCCGGCGATCGCGATCCCGAGAGAAGCCATGTACTGGGCGATCCAGCTCTCGGTCGACGTTCCCGCAGCGCTCAAACCGAGCCCGCGACTGCTCGGCGCACGCAGTCCTTCGTCGCCCAGGATCTCCATCGCGAGGTGTGCCACGCGGTGTCCGATGTTCGTCGAGTTGAGCTTGTTCATCAGCTGGATGATTCCGGCATCCTCGCCCTTGAGTCCCTTCGTCATCTGGAGATAGCCCGAATACTGGTGGGCCCGGACATAGCCCTCGATCTCCACGAGAGCCCGCCGGATGCCCGGATCCTCGATCGCCGGACGCCCCCCGAGCCTTCGTTCCTTCGCGAGGTCGACGAGGCCCTCGAGCAGCCCCAGGGACTGCGCAGCCGCGCCGATCGAATTCCGCTCGTGCTTCAGGGTCGTCCGCGAGACGAGCCATCCCTCGCCCCGCTTCCCGACGATCCAGTCCCTGGGCGTGTGGACGTCGGTCAGGAAGACCTCGTTGAACTCGGAGGATCCCGTCATCTGGCGAAGCGGGCGGACGTCGATTCCGGGCGACTTCATGTCGATCAGGAGATAGGAGATTCCGGCATGCTTTGGGGCTTCGGGCTCCGTCCGAACGAGACAGAACATGTAGTCGGCTTCCATCGCGCCGCTGGTCCAGATCTTCTGTCCGTTGATCACCCAGTCGTCTCCGACCAGCTCGCCCCGCGTCTTCAAGCTCGCGAGATCGCTGCCCGATCCCGGCTCGCTATAGCCCTGACACCAGGTGATCTCGCCGCGAATCGTCGGCCCGACGAACTTTTCCTTCTGCCACTCCTCGCCCCGCTCGAGCAGCGTCGGAACGAGCATCATCGTGCCGATTCCCCGGGGTTCCATCGGCGCGTGGGCAGCCGTGAACTCTTCCCGGATCACCTGGGCTCGAAGCGGATCCGCGGGCTGTTCGGAGCCGCCGTATTTCCTGGGCACGTTCCGGCAGAGATAACCCTCGGCGATGGCGCGCTCACGGAAGAGCCGGGTCTGCTCCTCGCGAGACCGTCCGGCCTCCTCGCCCTGGAGGGGCCAGTTCGCAGCGAGGAATTTCCTGACCTCCTCCCGAAACGATTCGATCTCGGCGCCGTAACTCAGATCCATCATCCACCTCCGAATCCCGGTCGCGTGGGGATCCGCTCGATGGGAGGCGGCCGGGACGGAAAGCCTATCCCAGACGGCGCGTTCGGACATCCGCTCCGGAGCCGGGCCGGCGTCGGGGGCCGAACGGTCGTCGGGGACCGGCGCTTCTTCAGGGATCCTCGGCGAGAGCGTCGTTCAGGAAGGCCTGGAGCTGGGCGCGATGGACCCTCGGACTTCCCGGCGCCGGACTCGCGGCCTCCGGCCGCCCGGCGTATCGAAGCCCCGTCTTCTCGCCCAGGATCGACTGGATCCGATCCCGAACAAAGGTCCAGGCGCCCATGTTCATGGGTTCTTCCTGACACCAGGTCCTGCGTTGCGCGGAGGAATAGCGACCGAAGATCTCGCGAAGCGCCGCTTCGGGCCACGGATAGAGCTCCTCGATCCGGACGATCGCGACTTCGTGTTCGCGACCGGCATAGCGCCTTGCGCGCTCGTCAACGAGATCGAAATAGACCTTTCCCGTACAGGCGATGACGTGCTTCACGTCCTCGGGCCGCTCCGACGCGATCGGATCGTCGATCGTCTCCTGGAAGCGGCCCTCCGTGAACGCCTCGATGTCCGAGGCCATCTTCGGATGACGCAGCAGGCTCTTCGGCGTGAAGATCACGAGTGGCGCCCGGTATTTCCGAAGCATCTGACGGCGGAGGACGTGGAAATACTGCGCCGACGAAGTGCAGTTCACGACCTGCATCGAATCCTCGGCGCAGGTCTGCAGGAAGCGCTCGACGCGGGCGCTCGAATGTTCGGGTCCCTGCCCCTCGTAGCCGTGGGGCAGCAACATCACGAGGCCGCTCATCCGGCCCCACTTCACGTGGGCCGAGGTGATGAACTGGTCGATGATGACCTGCGCGCCGTTCGCGAAGTCGCCGAATTGCGCCTCCCAGAGCGTGAGGGTGCTCGGATCTGCCAGGCTGTATCCGTATTCGAAGCCCAGGACCGCGGCTTCGGAAAGGAGGCTGTCATAGACCTCGAAGCGAGCCTGGGTATCGCGAATGTGTTCGAGAGGCGCGTACTCTTCGCCCGACTCCTGGTCGACCAGGACCGCATGCCGATGGGAGAAGGTGCCGCGCGAAGAATCCTGACCCGAGAGTCGGACGGGAATCCCCTCGAGCACGAGGGATCCGAAGGCGAGCGCCTCCCCCGTCCCCCAGTCGATCCCGACCCCCGCGCTGACGGCCTTCGCCCGGTTGTCGAGCAGCGTCCGCAGTTTGGGATGGACGTTGAAATAGCTCGGAACGCGGGAGATCCCATTGGCGACCTCGACGAGTCGTTCGGCGGGAACGGTCGTGTCGACCTCCTCGGCCGGACGGGTCCGCGAGAACCCGGCCCAGGGGCCTCGGGGATCGTAGGGTTCATCGGGTCCCGGCGGTCTCGAATGGATCACTTCGAGCGCGCGGGCGAGGGCGGCATGTCGGCGCTCCTCGATCTTCTCCGCTTCCTCGCGCGAGATCCTTCCCCCGGCCACGAGCTTCTCGAGATAGAGCGTCTCGACCGACTTCTTCTCCCGGATCTTCCGATACAGACGCGGCTGGGTGAAAGCCGGCTCGTCCCCTTCGTTGTGACCATGTCGCCGATAGCAGACGAGATCGATCACGACGTCGTCTCCGAATCGCTGGCGATAGGCCATCGCCAGCTTGGCGACGTGGATGACCGCTTCCGGATGGTCGCCGTTCACGTGGAAGATCGGAACCTGGATCATCTTCGCCACGTCCGTGCAGTAGAGCGTCGAGCGGGCCTCGGCGGGGGTGGTCGTGTAGCCGATCTGGTTGTTGACGACGATATGGATCGTACCGCCCGTGCAGTAGCCGACGAGCTGCGAGAGATTCAGGGTCTCGGCCACGATGCCCTGGCCGGCGAAGGCCGCATCGCCGTGGATGATGATCGGGATGATCGACTCGCCATCCGCGTCTCCGGCGCGGACCTGTTTCGCCTTCGCACGCCCCTCGACGACGGGATCGACGGCCTCGAGATGAGAGGGATTCGAGGTCAGGGTCAGATGGACGCGCTCGCCCGTCTGGACGCGACGATCGCTCGAGAAGCCCTTGTGGTATTTCACGTCTCCCGACCCGAAGGGGGCATCGACGTCGGGCGAGTCCTCGAACTCCGAGAAGATCGACTCGTAGCTCTTGCCCAGGACATTGACCAGCACGTTGAGCCGGCCCCGGTGGGCCATGCCCAGGACGAGTTCGCGAATGCCGAAGGCCGGCGAGTTCTCGACCAGATGATCGAGCAGGGGGATCAGGGATTCCCCACCCTCGAGCGAGAAACGCTTCTGCCCGAGGAATTTCGTGTGGAGGAAGCTTTCGAAGACCTCGGCGTCCGCCAGCTTCTCGAGGATCCGCCGGCGCTCGGCATCGTCGAGATTCGGATGGTTCTGGGACTCTTCCATGAGCTCGCGGAGCCAGGCCTTTCGGCCAGGATCCTGGACGTGGGTGAACTCGACGCCGATCGGCCCGCAATAGGTCTTGCCCAGCCGGGTGAGGATCTGACGCAGGGTCTGCACGGATCCGCCGGGCAGATCGCCCGCGACGAAGGGTTCATCGAGATCCTCGTTTCCGAAGCCGTAATGCGCGGGGTCGAGTTCCGGAAAATAGGTCGACTGTCCTCCGAGCGGATCGCTCTGGGCGACACGATGGCCACGGGCACGATAGGCATGGATCAATCGGAGGACGCGGGCGTGTTTGTCGGCCACATGGAGCAACATCGCGTCATCCATGGACGTGCGACGACCTTCGGGCCGGTCGGTCCCGGCAGCAGACGATCCGGGCCCTCCGTCCAGAACGGAAAGGGACCGGTCCGAGGCGGCGAGGCCCCGGTCCAGACCGATCGCCATCTCCCCCTGGTCCGCCCGCCCGTTCTCCGCCTGCTCGGATCCCGGAAGCCCGGCCGCACGACGGATCTGATCGCGTACCTCGCGCCCGTCGACGAAGTCCCCGAACGCCTCGAGCCAGCTTTCGTCGACCGAACGCGCGTCGACGCGATAGCGATCGTGAAGCTCTTCGACGAAGCCCGCGTTGATTCCGAACTCCTCGATGAAGGGGGAGTCCGGAACTTCCGGTTCGTCGCAATTCCCCTCGATCTCGAGATCGGAGCTCCCGGCCCCGGACCCGAGCGGATCATCGGACTGCTTCAACGACTTCATCGACTCCATCGACGTCTTCTCCATGACTCCATCGATCCGGCCTCGGCCATACCGGCACTCGGCATCTCTCGCTGCCTCTCACACGGCCTCGTCTCCCCGCTCGACCGCACCCGGACGGGTTCATCGGGTCCACGAGCCCATGCGCCGACATCGCCTCGCCCGTCGCCCCCCGCGATGAAGGGCCTGGCCCGGCAGGTGGGGTCGCGGCCGCTTTCGTCGGCAAAGCATACAAGGCATCGGCGCGCCCGCCCTCCGGCTCAAGCGATCCCGACTCGGCATGCTCCCCGACGATCGCGATT
>DRKE01000443.1 GCA_011051925.1 Deltaproteobacteria bacterium | reverse complement strand
CGCGACGGTCCCTCCCGACTTCACTTCGATCGGAACGACGTGAGTGTCGGATCCGGAAGCCAGATCGACGAGAATGTCGATCTCGTGACCCGTGGCATCCCGCCAGAAAGAGGGGAGCGTCCTCACGAATGGCGGAGAAGTTCTTGATCCGCTCTGAGACGACGAAAGACTCGAAGATCGGCCCACGGAGCGGATGGCGGGCGAGGAGGCTGCCGCATCGAGCAGGCAAGGCATGAGGTGCCGGGAGATCATGTCCGGAGAGGGAGCCGGGGTTCGGGTCGTGTCAATCCGATTCTACAAAGATCATCTTGACACGATCGAGTCGCGCCCCTTGGGGGGCCGGGGAGGGAGGGGGGCTGCGGAACAGGACGCTAGCCCCGCGTGAGATTCGCGTTTTCGGCGTAGTCGATCGGAACCTCGATCACGTTCACGCCGCCCTCGTCCAGACACTGCGTGAGCAGCGAGAGCAGATCGTCGGTCTTCTCGACCCGATAGCCCTTCGCGCCGTAGCTCCTCGCATAGTCGACGAAGTCGGGATTGCCGAACTGGAGCCCCCAGTCTTCGAAGCCCGCGGTTCCCTGTTTCCAGCGGATCATGCCGTAGGAATCGTCGCGCAGGATCAGGGTCGTCACGTTGCGCTTCGTGCGCACGGCCGTCTCGAGTTCCTGGGAATTCATCATGAACCCGCCATCGCCACAGATCGCGACGATCTTGCGGTCGGGATGGACGAAGGAGGCGCCCAGCGCCGAAGGCAGGCCGGCGCCCATGGTCGCGAGGGCATTGTCGAGCAGGATCGTGTTCGGTTGATAGGCCTTGTAGTTGCGTGCGAACCAGATCTTGTACATGCCGTTGTCGAGGCAGATGATGCCGTCTTCGGGCATCGCCTTGCGAACGTCCGCGACGAGACGCTGGGGGATGATCGGGAAGGAGGGATCGTCCGACTTCTCCGTCGTGTGCTTCGCGACGAGCTGTTGGACGGTTCGGAAGGTCGAGAAATCCCAGTGGTCCTGGACCCGGATCGATTCGTTGATCTGCCAGATCGCGTTCGCGATGTCGCCCACGACTTCGAGCTGCGGAAAGTAGATCGCATCGACCGAGGCCGACGCGAAGCTCACGTGGAGGACCTTGAAGCCGTCCTTCGTCATGAAGAAGGGCGGCTTCTCGATCACGTCGTGACCGACGTTGATGATCAGGTCCGCCGCCGCCGTCGCTTCGTGGACCGAATCGTTGTCGGAGAGTGCGGCGGTCCCCAGGTATTGAGGGTGGCGTTCGTCGATCACGCCCTTGCCCATCTGGGTGCAGATGAAGGGGATGCCGGTCAGCTCGACGAACTGCTTCAGCATGTTGCTCGTGCGCTTCCGGTTCGCTCCGGCCCCCACCAGGAGAAGTGGATGACGAGCGGCCTCGATCATCTCCACCGCCTGCGCGATCGCCTTCGTGTCGGCGGCGGGTCGGCGAGCGGCCTTCGGGTCGAAGAGGAAGGGCTCGGCGATGGGCTCTTCGGCGATGTCCTCGGGAAGCTCGAGATGGACCGCGCCCGGTCGTTCTTCTTCGGCGAGGCGGATCGCTTCGCGAACGGCAGAGGGGATGTTCGCGCCATGCACGATCTGACGGGCGTATTTCGTGACGGGCCCCATCATGTCGACGACGTCGATGATCTGGAAGCGCGCCTGCTTGCTCGTCTTGATCGGTTTCTGCCCGGTGATCATCAGCATGGGCATGGCGCCGAGCTGGGCGTAGGCGGCGGCCGTCATGAAGTTCGTGGCGCCCGGACCGAGGGTCGAGAGGCAGACGCCGATCTTTCCCGTCAGCCGCCCGATGGTCGCCGCCATGAACCCGGCACCCTGTTCGTGTCGCGTGATCACCAGTTCGATCTTCGAGTTCCGGAGGCTCTCGAGCAGATCGAGATTCTCTTCGCCGGGGATTCCGAAGATGTACTCGACGCCTTCGTTCTCGAGCGCGCGGACCATCAGATCCGATGCCTTGATGGGCCCTTCGAGTCCACTCATTCGCCGCTGCCCCTCATTCGAGGTCTTCCGTGTCATCCCCCGGCCGTCATTCGTACCGGGTTCCGGACCGCCAGACCTTCGATCGGATCATGTCCGTCCCTCTTGGGATCGGCATCGTACCATAGGAATGAAGCCCGATTTGACATGCCGGAGCGGAAGGGGCGTCAGGACGCATCGACGTGGGCCGCGTCGGGGCTGGGGTTTTCCCCCGAAATGGATCGCGGTTCCCGCACGCGCCGATCGATCTCCGGAAGGTCGGGAAGCGGTTCCGGGCTCGAAACGCCGAGATCGGCCATGCGCCGCGCGGAAACCCGGACGCGGGACTCGAAGGAACCGATCGCGGTGTTGTAGGCGACCACGGCCCCGTCGAGTTTTCGACCCAGGGTCTCGAAATGACCGCTGAGCGTGACGATCCGCTCGTGGAGTTCGCGACCGAGTCGGGAGATCGCCATGGCGTTCTCCGTCATCTCCTCCTGCTGCCAGCCCTGGGCGATCGCGCGCAGCAACGCGATCAGCGTCGTCGGGCTCGCGATCAGCACCCGGCGAGCGACGCCCCGTTCGATCAACTCCGGGTCCCGCGCCAGGGCGGCCGAGAAGAAGGGTTCCCCGGGCAGGAAGAGCACGACGAATTCCGGGGAGCCGTCGAGCCGGGACCAGTAGGCGCGACTCGAAAGCTCGTCGAGATGGCGGCGGACATGGCGGGCGTGGGCCTCGAGGCAGCGGCCGGCCTCGTCCTCGTCCTCGGCTTCGCTCGCGGCGAGATACGCTTCGAGGGGTGCCTTCGCGTCGATCGCGATCTGCCGGTCGCCCGGCAACCGGACGATCAGGTCCGGACGGGACAGGCTGTCCCCGCTCCGGAGGGTCGGCTGTTCCAGGAAGTCGCAATGCTCGAGCATGCCCGCGAGTTCGACGACCCGCCGCAGTTGGAGTTCGCCCCAGCGACCCCGGGCCTGGGGGGCGCGAAGGGCCTGGCCGAGATTCCGGGTTTCCTCCTCGAGGCTGCGGTGGGCGACGGCGACGAGTTCGAGATGTTTCGTGAGGGCTTCGTAATGGCCGTGGCGTTCGGTCTCGACCCGATGGAGCTTCTCGTCCACCCGGGCCAGGGATTCTCGCAGGGGGCGGATGAGGGCATCGACCGCCGCTTCACGACGGGCCAGCGCTTCGACACTCGAGCGCTCGAGGGTCCCCAGGCGCTCGCCGGCCAGGGCGAGGAAGCGCTCGGTGTTGCGATCGAGGGCCCGGGCGGAGAGCGTCTCGAACCGGTCCCCCATGTGGCGCTGCAGACGCGCGTGGACGAAGGCCGTGATCAGCGATCCGAACAGACCGCCCAGGAGCAGTCCGAGCAGTCCGGCGACGCCGATTTCGGGGGAGAGCGACATCATCGACGCCGCCGAGGAGGAAGCGAGCTGCCAGAGTTCCGTCAAGCCGGGGACCTCGTGCCGTGGGGGCTCTTCCAGCATCGGTCGGCGGTGTGACGGAACCGGTCACACGAGAGGTCGGGGCGCGACGGGGGGCGAGAGGTCGGGGGGCAAGCCCGGGGCGTGCGCTCTAACATGGAGGGCTCCCGACCCCGCATCCTCCGTCGAGGACGCCGGACGGGACGGGTGTGGCGGTCGTTCGCGGCCGTTCCAGCGACGGTCAGGGAGCCGATCCGATGTTCACGATGCGTTTCGACATGCGCGCTCCGGAATCCGGGGCCGCTCCGCTGGATCTCTATCGGACGGCCATCGAGATGGTGCAGTGGGGCGAGGAGAAGGGCTGCATGTCGGTCCAGGTCTGTGAGCATCACGCCTCCAGCGACGGCTATCTGCCGACGCCGATCGTCCTGGCTTCGGCCATGGCGGCGCGGACGAAGACGCTCCCGATCCAGGTCGCCGCGCTCATCGTTCCGCTCCACGATCCGATCGAACTGGCGGAGCAGATGGCCGTGCTCGACCTCGTCTCGGCGGGTCGGGTCTCCTACGTCGTGGCGATCGGCTACGTCGAGGCGGAATACGCGATGTTCGGGCGCGAGATGAAGGGGCGGGGGCGGCGGCTCGAGGAATGCCTCCGCGTGATGAAGCAGGCCTGGTCGGGGGAGCCCTTCGAATTCGAGGGCCGGCCCGTCCGGGTGATGCCCCGGCCACATACGCCGGGCGGGCCCGTGATGTTCATGGGTGGCGGTGTCGCGGCGACGGCGCGTCGGGCGGCCCGACTCGGGATGGACATGATCGCGATGGGGACCGACCCGGATCTCGAATCGATCTACCGCGAGGCGTGCGAGGAGCTCGGACGGACACCCGGGCTCTGCATCAACCCGCCGCCCGGGCTGCCGATGTCGACCTTCGTTTCGCGCGATCCCGACGAGGCCTGGGCGAAATGGGGCCCCTATCTCCTGCATGACGCCCGCGCCTATGCCGAATGGATGGGCGACGACATCGAGGCGGCGACGAAGAGCATGGCTTCGACGGTCGAGGAACTCCGGGCCTCCGAGGGGAACTATCGGATCTTCACGCCGGACGAGGCGGTCGAGCACATCGCGAGACACGGCGCGCTCCTGATGCACCCCCTCTGCGGCGGGATGCCCGTCGAATACGCCTGGGAGTCCCTCGAAACCTTCGCGCAGGACGTCCTCCCCCGGGTTCGCGACGCCGAGGCGCAATCGGAGGCGGGCGGATGAGGGGGCCGGGAGAAGGAGGGGATCGACCTTGTCGACGAAGCTGACGGAGCGGCGACTCGTGACGCGAACGCTCCTGCTGGTGGCGGCCGGGCTGATCCTCGGCGGGGTCTCCTCGGGGATCGGTCGCCGTGGCGAGGTGGCGACTCCGCTCTCCGAAGTGGCAGCGATGCGCGGGGCGAAGGCCGCGGCCGGAAGCGTCCCGACGGAGGATTCGCGGGGCGGGCGGCGCTTCTTCTTCGACTACGAGGTCGAGATCGCGGCCCGGGCGCCCGGCGGCGGAGCGATGCACGTCTTTCTTCCCATCGCCCGCGACACGGTCGGCCAGCGGATCCACGAGGTCCGGGTCGACTCGCCGGTTGCGGGTCGGATCGAGACGGAACCCGTCTACGGCAACCGTTTCTGGCACGCCGAGATTCCCGCAGACCATCTCGGGCCGATCCCGATCAAGGTCGCCTACGACGTCGAACGTCGGATCCTGCGGGCGGGAGACGAGCCCGGCGATGCGAAGGAGGCCGAGCGATTCCTCGCTTCCAACGAACGCGTCGTGGTCGGCCATCCGATTCTCGATCCGATCCTCCGGGCGATCGAACGCCGCTCGCCCGGCGAGGACAAGGCGGCTCGGGCGCGCGCGATCTACGACTGGGTCTTCGAGAATCTCGAGTACAAGAAGGTGGGAACCGGTTGGGGCAACGGGGATACGTTCTGGGCCTGTAGCGAACGCTACGGGAACTGCACGGATTTCCATTCCCTCTTCATCTCGTTGGCGCGGACCGAGGGCATCCCCGCTCGCTTCGAGATGGGTTTTCCGATTCCCGTCGGTCGCGACGAGGGGACGATCGCGGGCTACCACTGCTGGGTCGAGTTCTGGCTGCCGGAAACGGGTTGGTTCCCGGTCGACGTTTCCGAGGCGTACAAGCATCCGGAGAAGAGGGAACTCTTCTTCGGGGTCCAACCTCCCGATCGGGTCCATTTTTCGACCGGGCGGGATCTCCGTCTGGGCAGCGGACATCGCGATCGCCCGCTCAACTATTTCATCTACCCCTACGTGGAGATCGCCGGCAAGCGCGCCGACGTCGCGCTCCGCACGCGTTTCCATTTTCGCGATCGCGCCCCGGACGAAGAGCGGACGCGACTGGCGCGGCATGCGGATTGATTCATAGGGGCTGTACGAGAAAGGCGCCTGCGAAATAGAGACCGTAGGCCGCGACCAGGATGCCGCCCTGGAGGCGTCCGATGCCGACCGGCTTGGCGAGCAGGACCATGCCGACCAGGGTGGCGGCGATCATGATGGCGCCGTCGATGAGCGAGACATCGTCTGCGTGGAGCGGGCGGACGCTCGCCGTGAGACCGAGCACGCCCAGGATGTTGAATACGCTCGATCCGATCGCATTGCCGACAGCGAGATCGCCATGGCCCTTGCGCGCCGCGATGATCGAAGTGCCGATTTCGGGGACGCTCGTCCCGAGCGCGACGATCGTCACGCCGATCGCGGCTTCGCTCAGCTCGAGGGGACGAAGGGCCTGGAGGGAACCGCTGACGAGCCATTTCGCGCCCAGGCCGAGACAGAAGACGCCCGCGACCGCTCGCAGGGTCGGCCTCGTCCAGCCCTCTTCTTCGTGCTCGCTGATCACCTCGGCCGCTTCATCGGCGAAGAACTCCCCGACGTCGGGATCCTCGGCGGCTCGCCGCAGGTTCCAGCCGATATAGGCGGCGAGTCCGAGGAAGAGCACCATGCCTTCGGCCCGCGAGATCACGTGGTCGCTGATCATCCAGGTGAAGATGCCCGAGACGACGACCAGGATCGGGAAGTCGACCCGGACGACTTCGCGGGAAGCGCGCAGTCGGGAGAAGAGGCCGCAGAGGCCCAGCACGAGGATGATGTTGCAGACGTTCGAACCGACGACGTTGCCGACCGAGACGTCGTTGTGTCCCGCCAGGGCGGCACCGAGGCTGACGGAGAGTTCGGGCGCGCTGGTCCCGACTGCGACGATCGTCGCCCCGATCGCGACGGGGCTCATGCCGATCCGATTCGCGATGAAGGTCGAAGCCGAGACGAGCATGTCTCCGCCCACGTAGAGAAGCGCGCAACCGGCGAGGATGGCGATGGGCGAGAGAACGAGATCCGGCACGGGCGTTCAGGATACTCCACGGCGGCAGGTGGCGGGTCACCCGCGTTGGGAGCCGTCGAGAATAGCTCCAAACCACCCGGAATCGACGAGACGGGGAGATCGGAGGGGCTTGCGGGCGAGGTTGCTTCGCCGGTCCGTTTCATTCATTCTCGGGACCCACAGGATCCCGACCCGGGGGAAGCAGCCGATCGGCGCGAATCCGGGTTGGTCGCTCGCGAGATCCGGGGGCTCCGCGCCCTTCGGTTCCGGGGCGGACCATCGGGTCACGAAGAGCGGAGAACGCGACGGGCGGGAGGCGCGCAGGGCATGGCGGACGGAAACATGCAGCGATGGCGCCGCTGTAGCGCCTGCAAGACGGATATCACCCTCGGCAGTCCGTATTGGGCCTGCAGCGTCTCGACCTGCAATCGCAAGCGGACGGCCCTCGTCTTCTGCTCGGTCGACTGTTGGGAGATCCATCTTCCGACCGAACGCCATCGCGACGCCTGGGCCGTCGAGGAGCGGGCGCCGGACGAGCCGGACCCGCCCGCGGATGCGCCGCGAAAGCGCCGGACGGCGGCGACCCGCGGCTCCGTTCGGCCTGCGGGCGGGACCGGAGGGGCGAGCGAGATCCTCGTCGTCGCGAGCCGACTGAAGGCCTACATCCGACGCCGCGACGGCTACAACACGTCGGATGCCGTCCTGCCGGTTCTTTCCGACAGGGTCCGCGCGATCTGTGACGAAGCGATCCGGAACGCGCGCCGGGCGGAAAGGCAGACCGTGCTCGACCGCGATGTGCCGCGGGAGTAGGCTTCCGCGCGAAGGTCGTGAGGATCGAGTGGATCGAGAGGGCGGGAATGCCGACAACGCCGACAACGCCGACAGTGCCGGAAATCCGGGGAGCCGTTTTTCTCGACCGCGATGGGACATTGAACCACGAAGTCGGCCCGATCCGTTCCGCCGCGAGGCTTCGATTGCTCGAAGGAGCCGGTCGTGCGGTCCGGCGCCTCAACCGGGCCGGGCGACCGGTCGTGGTCCTGACCAACCAGGCGATGGTCGCCCGGGGCGACTGCTCGGAGAACGAACTGGAGGCGATCCATCGGCGACTGCGCTGGCTGCTCCGGGAAGAAGGGGCCCGCCTCGATGGACTCTATTGCTGTCTGCATCATCCGGACTGGGAGGCGCCGGGCGTCCGGTCCGCGCGCCGCTCCCCATGTGGTTGTCGCAAGCCGGCGACGGGTCTGGCGGAACGGGCGGCTGCGGAACTCGCCCTCGATCTCGGGGATGCCTGGATGATCGGCGACTCGACGGGGGACCTGAAGATGGCACGGGATCTCGGAATCCGGTCCGTGCTCGTTCGGACCGGTCATGGGGGACGCGATGGGAAATGGCCCGTTCGTCCGGATTTCACGTTCGACGATCTCGAGGAAGCCGTCGATTCCATCCTCGACGTCCACGACCCGCTTGCCCGACGCAGGCCGCGCGGAACCGCGCGACCGGATTCGTGGAAGCCGTTGCGCCCGGGCGCATCCGGACTTCCGGGATGGAGGCCATGAGGAGATCCGGATGACGTTCTCGGCCTCTGCATACCTCGACGCGTTGTCGCGTGTCATGGATCGGATCGATCGGGCGGAAGTCGAGGCGGCGATCGGGCTCGTCGAAAGGAGCTGGATCGAGGGGCGAAGGATCTTCGCCTGTGGCAACGGCGGAAGCGCACTCACGGCGTCGCACTACATCCACGAATGGAACAAGATGGCCTATCTCGCGGAAGGCAGGCCGTTCCGGGGTCATTGCCTCTCGGACAACGTCGGTCTCGTCACCGCCTACGCGAACGACATGTCCTATGACGACATCTACAGCGAACAGCTCAAGAACCAGATGGAGGAAGGGGACCTCCTGATCGGAATCAGCGGAAGCGGAAACTCCGAAAACGTGGTTCGCGCGATCGAATACGCCAACGAGGTGGGGGGGACGACCCTGGCCGTCTGCGGATTCGATGGCGGGAAGCTGAAGCGGAGCGCCCGGCATGCCGTCTGGGTCCGGAGTTTCGACATGCAGCTCTGCGAGGACATGCATGTCGTCTTCGGCCACATGGTCATGAAGGCGCTTTGTGGCGATTCCGTTCGCGACTGACCCGGCGAGCGGGAGATTCGTCCGGGACGAGCGGGAAGACGAAGGCGCTTAACGTGAATGGGGTGTCGACGAGTCGCCCGCCGGACTCGACGCGTCACGCTCCCGCCGGCCGGAAAGCGTCGCGAGATCCGCATCGACCATCATTCGGACGAGGCCACGGAAATCGACCTCCGGTTTCCATCCGAGGAGTTCGTGGGCTTCCCTCGGGTCGGCGACGAGTTCATGGACCTCGGCGGGGCGGACGAAGCGTTCGTCGATCACGACGTGATCCCGGAAATCGAGCCCGACATGCTCGAAGGCGATGCGACAGAACTCCTCCACGGAATGGGTCTCCCCGGTCCCGATCACGAAATCCCGGGGCTCCGGCTGCTGCAACATCAGCCACATCGCGCGGACATAGTCGCCCGCGAATCCCCAATCCCGCTTGGCGTCGAGATTTCCCAGGCGCAGTTCGTTCGACAAGCCGAGTTTGATCCGGGCGACGCCGTCCGTGATCTTCCGGGTCACGAACTCGCGTCCCCGCCGAGGCGACTCGTGGTTGAAGAGAATGCCACTCACGGCGAAGAGGTCGTAGGACTCGCGGTAGTTGATCGTGATCCAATGTCCGTAGACCTTGGCGACGCCGTAGGGAGAACGCGGGTAGAAGGGCGTCGTCTCGGATTGCGGGACTTCGCGGACCTTGCCGTACATCTCCGACGAACTGGCCTGGTAGATCCGGATCTTCGTGTCCACGGCGCGGACGGCTTCGAGGATGCGTGTGACGCCGAGTGCCGTGAATTCGCCGGTCAGGATCGGCTGGTTCCAACTCGTCGGGACGAAGGACTGGGCCGCGAGGTTGTAGACCTCGCTCGGCCGGGCCTGGCGGAGCGCCGAGACGAGGGAATGGTAGTCGAGCAGGTCGCCCTGGATGAGTTCGATCCGATCATGCAGATGGGCGATGCGTTCGCTGTTCTCGCTCGAGCTCCGGCGGACGAGGCCATGGACCTCATAGCCCTTCTCCAACAGGAACTCGGCGAGGTAGCTCCCGTCCTGGCCGGTGATGCCGGTAATGAGGGCCCGTCGCGGTTCGGACACGATCTGCTCCTGTCATGCCGGGGGAGTTCGGCGCGGCTACGGTACCACGAGAAGCCGTATCCCGAGCGCGTGCGGCAGGGGCCGGTCGGAAGGGATTCCACCCCTTCCCATGGTTCGCCCCGAAGGGATCCGGAGGGATGGGCTAGCCTCTCGGACGAGGGATGCCCGGCCGGGTCGGTCGCAAACGCGTCGGGATGCGAGACCGGGGGCCCGGCGGAAAGCGGAAGAAGAAGCCGTGGGCGGATCCGCGAGGATACGGCCTCCCTTCGTTGGCGGGGGCCCTCTTCAGGGATCTCCGGTCCGGCTGCGGAGCCGACGCGGGGACTTCCGATCGGGCACTCCCGCGGTCCGGGTCGAGGGCTGGCTCCCCATTCCCGGATGCGGGGATGGAGGGAGCCCGACGGGGCCGAGCGGTGTCAGGAGGATCGATCCACCGGATTCCCAGGGCGCCCGAGAGGGGTCGGCTCCGGTCGATTCCCGTCCATGGCACCGGGGGGAGCGGGAGCGGCCACCGGAAGGCGGAGAGAAACGTGTCGGCACGAAAGCAGGCGGCTCGCAGATCGCGGAAGACGCGGAAGCTGGATCGCATCGAGTCGGCAGATCCGGCGGACGGGACCCTGTCCGCGCCGCGACGTGCGAAGCGCGCCGGCAAGAAGGCGGCAAGACGCGTCCGCGACCAGGCGGCTCGCGCGAGCGATCGCGCGACCGAAGCGACCGCGGCCGCGCGCAGCATGGCCCGTCGCGCACGCCAGCAATCCGTCGCGCGCGTGCGGGATCTCGGAAACCAGGCGCGCGACCGCGTCGTCGCTGCCCGGGCGCCCCTTCCCGTGCCGCATTTGTGCTTCGTCGTGAGCCCCAGACGGCCGATACCTGCTGTCACGATGCCCGATTCCATTCGTGTCGCGACCTACAACGTCCATCGCTGGCAGGGCAGCAACGGTCGGACGAAGCCCGATGTCGCTCGGGCGGGATACGTCATTTCCGAGCTCGACGCGGACGTGATCGCCCTCCAGGAGGTCCTCCGGCCCTTCGAATCCGACGGCGACGACCCCCTCGGCCAGCTCTGCAACGAACTCGATCTGCATCTGGCCTTCGCCGTGACGCGTCAACACCGTCGCGGCCAACTCGGCAACGCGATCCTCTCCCGCTTCCCGATCACGGCGATCTCCGTCCTCGACATCTCCCACTCCCGCATCGAGCGCCGCGGGGCGTTGGCGGCCCAGGTGGGCCATGGCGACGCCAGCCTCGGCGTCGTCGCGACCCATCTTTCCCTCGTCGATCGGACGCGACACCGCCAGGTCCAATCCCTCCTCGAGCATCCACAGATGAATTCCGGGCCCGCCATCCTGATGGGCGACATGAACGCCTGGCGGAAATGCAAGGGGTCGCAGCAGCTCGAGGAGAATCTCAATCTCCATCACAACGTCGACTGGCCCTCGAGCTTCCCGTCCGGCCGCCCGATGCTGGCCCTCGACCGGATCTACGCGCGTGGGGCCGCCGTCGTCGAGGTCCGCCACCACGACACCCCTGCCGCCAGGAAGGCTTCGGATCACCTGCCGATCGTCGCGGAAGTGGCGGTCGAGAAGGGTGGGGCGGAAGGGGTTTCATGAACGCGGAGTCCGTCTACGCCGCGCTTCCGATCCCGCTCCAGAATCTGGCTTGTACCTGGGCGGGTCGTCAGCGTGCGAGAACGCGGTTTACGCCCTATTTCCACGAGACCCTTCGAAGCTGGCACCGGTCCGGCTTTGGTTCGGCCGAATCGCTTCGGGAGATCCAGCAAGCGCGGCTCGTCGAACTCGTTCGGCGAGCGCGGAGTTTCGTCCCGCACTACCAGGCGATGAAGCTCGGAGAGCCGAAACCCCATCCGGATCCCGACCGGGGAATCCGCGAGATCCTGTCGATGTTTCCGGTGCTCGAGAAGTCGGAATATCGCGACGCGCCCGAATCCTTCATCGCTTCCGATATCCCCCGCTCGCGTCTGATGAAAGGCAAGACCAGCGGAACGACGGGAAGCGCCCTGCCACTCTGGTACACCCCGGAAACCCTGGCGGAGGAGTACGCAACCGTCTGGCGTTCGCGGAACCGGGTCGGAGTCGAACTCGACGATCCGCATTTTTCGTTCGGTGGGCAACTCCTCGTCCCCCTGCGCCAGAAGCGCCCGCCCTTCTGGCGCCGGAATGCCTGGGGACATCAGACGCTCTTCTCGCTCTATCACATGACGAAGGAGAACCTGCCGGCCTATATCGATGCGATGCACTCGTTGCCCGCCGTCTATGTCCAGGGCTATCCGTCCTCCCTCCATCTCCTGGGCCGAGCCATGCTGGATTCGGGTCGCCCTCTGCCTTCCGGCCGGATCAAGGCCGTCTTTCCGTCTTCGGAATCCCTGCTGGCCTTCCAGCGTGAGGTGATCGAGAAGGCCTTCGGAGCGCCGATCTTCGATCGCTACGGAACCAGCGAGTTCGTCGTTTCGATGACGGGCTGTTCCGCTGGCCGACTGCACGTCGACATGGAGTTCGGGATCGTCGAAGTCGAGGCCGAAGAGGAGACGGAGGATTTCGTTCGGGGTCCTCTGCTGGTGACGGGTCTGGGAAACGACGCCACGCCCTTCATCCGCTATCGAGTGGGCGACGTGGGGACTCTTGCGAAGAAACCCTGCGATTGTGGCCGGCCGGGAGACGTCTTCCTCGATGTCGACGGTCGCGTCGAAGACTATGTCGTCACCCCGGATGGCCGCTGGGTCGGCCGCCTCGATCACATCTTCAAGGACCAGCTCGATATCGCAGAGGCCCAGATCGTCCAGGCCGAGAGGGCGTCGATCGAAGTCCGGCTCGTTCCGCGGCCGTCCTACGACGAGCGCGCCGAGAGACGTCTGATCAAGGAGATCCGAGCGCGCCTCGGGGACGAGATCCGGATCGACGTCCGCTGCGTGGATGAGATCGCACGGGAGGCGAACGGGAAGTTCCGAGCGGTGAAATCCACGGTGGGGAGAAACGTCCGATGAAGCGGGTGGGGCTGGCTCGATGCAGGCCGGGGTATGCGGGGATCTCCGCGCCATGGGGTCCGGGCAAGGCCTATCCCGAGATCTCCCGGCTCCTGGGCGACGCGGCGGGGGCGGGTCCGGCGAACGACGTCTATGCCGCGGTGCGAAACGCGCTCCATGGTCTCGGGCTCGACGCGGACCGGTTCGGGTCCCCCGACTGGAATCCGATCGGCGCCCTGGTCGAACCGGGGAAGCGGATCGTCCTGAAGCCGAATCTGATCCGGCATTGGAACCCGGCCGAGGACGGCCGCGGCGGGACGGTCGAGAGCGTCATCACCCACGGCGCCGTTCTTCGCGCCGTTGCGGACTATGCGATGATCGCCGCCGGACCCGAGGGCAGCGTCGCCATCGCGGAAGCGCCCCAGATGGATTGCGATTTCGACAGGATCCGCGAGATCGTCGGTCTGGACGAAATCGTCTCCTTCTACGAGGAAACGCTCAGCCGGGATCTCGAGGTCATCGATCTCCGGCGCGAGGCGGTCGTTTTCAAGGACGGCATCATTGCGGAGAGGAAGGCCCTTCCCGGTGACCCGCTCGGCTATCGCGCGGTCGACCTCGGGGATCGAAGCTTCTTCTCGGGCTCGGGACTCGACCCCGATCGATTCCGGGGTGCCGACTACGATCCCGGTCCGACGGCCGAACATCATAGTGGTGGCAGGAACGCCTATCTGCTGAGCGAAACGGTCCTGTCCGCCGATCTCGTGATCAACCTGCCCAAGTTGAAGACCCACAAGAAGACAGGCGTGACGTTGGCGCTCAAGAACCTGGTCGGGATCAATGGAGACAAGAACTGGCTTCCGCATCACAGCCTCGGATCCGTCGACGAGGGCGGAGACGAATTTCCGGAAAGTCGCTGGATCGATCGTCTTCGGAGTCGAGCGACGGAGATCGCCCGCCCGCTCCTCGCGAGAGGCCGATTGCTGAAGCTCTTCCAGATGGTCCGCAAGGTCGAGTCCGCGACCCGCGGCGACGCATTCATCCGCAGCGGAAACTGGTACGGAAACCGGACGACGTGGCGGATGTGTTGCGATCTCAACCGATGTCTCTACTACAGCGACAAGGACGGATTGCATCTCGATGCACCGGAGCCCGTGAGAACCGTCCTCACCGTCGTGGATGGAATCCTGGCCGGCGAAGGAGAGGGGCCGCTCGCGCCGACCGACGTTCCGTTGGGGGCGGTCATCGCCGGGGACGATCCGATCGCCGTCGATCTGGTAGCCGTTCGATTGATGGGGTTCGATGAGAATAAGCTCGCGAAGCTGCGCGAGCCGATGCGCGACGAGGGGCCTCGGATCACCGCCGTTCGCGAGGCGAGCGACGTTCGTGTCGGAGAACTCGCCGGGGAAGGCTCGGATCCGGCCGATCGGGCGCTGGATGAAATATCGTGGGAGCGGGTCTTCGTTCCCCATGCGGGATGGGTCGGACATGTCGAACGGGATCCCGCCCCGCGCGGATCGGAGTAGACCCCGGTGAAGCAGATCCTCCAGAATGCACGCACGGGTTCGCTCGAACTCGTCGAGGTCCCCGCCCCCGCGGTCGGGACCGGACAGATCCTCGTGCGCAACGTCTACTCGGTGATGTCGCCCGGAACCGAGAAGATGGCGATGGATTTCGCGCGGAAATCCATGCTCGGGAAGGCACGGAGCCGGCCGGATCTCGTGAAGCAGGTGACCCGGAAGCTTCGTCAAGAGGGCCCCCTTCCGACCTATCGAACCGTGATGAACCGGCTCGACGCGCCACAGCCGCTCGGTTATGCGAGCGCGGGTATCGTCGAGGAGGTCGGGCCGGGCGTCACGAGCTTCGCACCGGGCGACCGGGTCGCATGCGCAGGTGCGGGCTATGCGAATCATGCCGAGTTGATCGTCGTTCCCGAGAATCTCGCGGCACATGTCCCGGCGGGCCTCGACCTCGAAAAGGCGGCCTTCGCGACGCTTGGCGCGATCGCGATGCAGGGGCTCCGGGTGGGCGATCCGACGCTCGGAGAAGTCGTCGCGGTCGTCGGTCTCGGGTTGATCGGCCAGCTGACGGTCCAGCTCCTGCTCGCCAACGGATGTCGGGTCTACGGGCTGGATCTCGACTCGAGACGGATCGATCAGGCCCTCGAGCAGGGGATGGATCGCGGAGCCGCGCCGGGCGACGACCATGCGCCTTTCCTGGCCGTGGCGACGGGTGGCCATGGCGTCGATCTCGTGATCGTGACGGCGGCTTCGGAAAGTTCCGCGCCGCTTCAACTCGCCGCAGAGCTGTGTCGCCACAAGGGCCGCGTCGTGGCCGTCGGCGCGACGGCGATGGATCTCGACCGGCGAACCTTCTACGAGAAGGAACTCGAACTCCGGATGAGCATGTCCTACGGCCCGGGACGCTACGATCGTCGATACGAAGAGGTCGGTCTCGACTATCCCCTTGCCTATGTCCGATGGACCGAGCAGCGGAATCTCCAGGCCTTCGTCGATCTCGCCGGGCGCGGGCGGATCGACCCGATGAAGATGGATGTCGAGACCGTCGAATTCGATGACGCTCCGGCGACCTACGAGGCGTTGGCGCGGGGAGAGAGGAAATCACTCGCCGCGATCTTCCGATATGCGGATGATGTCGACCGGTCGCGAACCTTTCGGGCTGCCACCAGGACGAGAAAGGGAACCCGGGCTCCGTCGGGAGAGATCGGCGTCGCGTTCATCGGCGCGGGAAACTATGCGAAAGCCGTCCTCCTGCCCATCATCGAGAAGATGCCTGGCATTGCCCGCAGGACGGTCGTGACGTCGACCGGCCCTTCGGCCCAGCGGACGGCCGAGCGTTTCGGCTTCGCCTCTTGCGGAACCGACCCGAGCGAGGTTTTCGCCGACGAATCGGTCGATCTCGTCTTCATCACCACCCGTCACGACTCCCATGCCGCATTGGCGGAAACCGCTCTCCGTGCGGGAAAGGCCGTCTGGCTCGAAAAACCCGTCGGCCTCACGATGGAAGAGGTCGAATCGGTGGAACGAGCCGCGCGCGAGACAGACGGTTTCCTGATGGTCGGCTACAACCGCCGATTCTCTTCCCACGCGCGCGCCGTGAAGGAGGCGTTCTCGGCCCGCGCTGGCCCCATGGCCATCCAGTACGTCATTGCCGCCGGCCCGACCCCATCCGGGACGTGGCTCACGGATCCGAAGGTCGGTGGGGGACGGATCGTCGGAGAGGCCTGCCACTTCATCGATCTCTGCACCTATCTCGTCGGCGACCTGCCCCTTGGCGTCCAATCGCGATTCCTCGGGCGCGACCCGGAAACGGATGACTCGATGATGGCCCTGCTCTCGTATCCCGACGGCTCGACGGCAAGCATCTCCTATCTCGCGAACGCGAGCAGCGAACTCCCCAAGGAGCGCTGGGAGGTCCACGCGGACGGGAAGAGCGCCATTTGCGACAATTTCCGGGTCACGACCCTTCCGGGCGGGAAGAAGATCCGGGGCGTGAACCAGGACAAGGGACAGGGGGAGGCGGT
>DRKE01000442.1 GCA_011051925.1 Deltaproteobacteria bacterium | reverse complement strand
TGTGCGTCTTCGTTGGCGCGGAATCGCCGCCGCCGCCGACCCGAGGCTTCTCCGACCGTGAGTTCGCCGCTCGCGAGTTCATAGTCGGACAACTCGAGGGCCACCACTTCCGACCGCCGCAGGCCCGCGCCGTAGAGGAGCGACAGAAGCGCTTCGTCACGTGCCCCGGCGGGGCTGGAGTCCTGCTGGCAGCTGCGGATGAGATTCCGGAGCTCCGCCTCGCCCAACCGGACGGATCGCTTCGGCGAAGCGCCGCGGGCCGGGGGCAGGTCGATCGCCCGCTGGTAGGCCTCGGCCGGCATCAGACCGTGTCGCCAGCAGAGCTTGAGGACGCCACGCAGGGCGGCAAGATGTTTGTTCGCGGTAGCCGGTGCGAGATTCGAGATGAGGCGCGTACGAAGGGCGGCCGTGTGTTCGATGCGCAGGAGATGCCAGGGGAGGTCATGGGGACCGCAGCGACCGTCGGATGCCCACCTGGCGAGCTTGGTCAGTGCCTCCCGCATCGTCCGCCGGGAGCCCTCGCCGAGTTGATCGAGGTAGGCCGCTGCCGGATCGAAATCGTCTCTGTGGCTCTCTCCGGTTTCCGGGGCCGAGGCCTCGGGGCCGGAAACCGGGGAGGGAGTCGGGGCGTTGCCCTCTTCGCCGGCTGGGGGGTCGGTTCGGCTGACGATCGGCCTTCGTGTCCAGCTCTCGGGTCTGGCGGACATCGATTTCTCCTGTCTGACGCCCGATCGGGCGCAAGCCGGGGCCCCCAGGATGCGGGAAGGGGAAGGTTCCCTGCATCGGGGAAAAGCCGGAATCCGGCGATCGGAAAGCGCGCGGGTCCCACTCAGGAATCCTGCGCGATCGGCCGATCAGGTCAGCATGCGGAGCGGTGCATTCCAGGCAGGGGCTCTTCTGGCCGTCCTGATCATGGCGACCTTCGTCGCGCTCGAGGGCGGTGAGATCGGTCGGGAGCTGGGACTCGTCGAAGGCGAACCCGTGCTGGTCTTCGTGATTCCCGTTCCGGAACATGCCCGGCGGGTCCGGGCGGCCGTCTCACCCGATCGGATCCTGTGGGAGGGGGATGCGGGTTTCGCACTCGTCGGCGAGCGCGTCATCACGCCGAGTCTCGAGCGCGCAGGGGAGGTGATCAAGGGCGCCGGCTGGGTCGATCGTCCGATCCGGATCGTCACCCTCGAGGCCGATCCCGATGAGGAAGGCGGAGACGCCGAAGCCGGCCGCCCCGCTTCCCGGGAAGCCCGCCTGGCGCGACTCCGCGAGCTCGTCCGGAAACCGACCCTGACCCGAGGCGAGCAGATGTTCGTGTTGGCAGCGATGAATGACGGGATCGAGCTCTGACCGGGTCCCCGGGTCATTTCCCGCTGCCACGCCGGCCCGTGGGCTTGAGCGCGCTGTTTTCCCGGTACCAGTCGATCGTCTGTTCGGCATGGGTCCGTTCGCTCGCGAGGAAGCGCTCGATCGCGGCACCGAGGCGCGGATCGTTGATGAAATGGGCGCTCCAGGTCGGTGAGGCATCGAAGCCGCGGATCTGCTTGTACTCTCCGCCTGCGCCGGGTTCGAAACGCGCGAGGCCATGCTCGATGCAATGCTCGATCGCGGCGTAGTAGCAGACGTTGAAATGGAGATGGCGCACCCTTCGAGTGGCGCCCCAATAGCGGCCGTAGAGTGCGTCCCCCTTCTGGACATTGAAGGTGCCCGCGATCTTCTCGCCCGCCTGCTCCGCGACGATGAAGACGAGGCGCTCCCGGAAGCGTTCGACGAGCAGCTCGAAGGTCTGGCGATTCAGGTACTGGCGCCCCCAGGCGCGCGAGCGGATCGTCGCGAGATAGAACCGGAACATCGGGTCGATCAGTTCCGGCGTGATGTCATCGCCCACGAAGGTTCCGATCGTGATCCCTTCATCCCCGAGTGCCCGGCGCTCCCTTCGGATCTGGTTCCGACGTTTGCTGCGAAAGGCGCCGAGATAATCCTCGAAGTCCCGGTAGCCGGGATTGTGCCAATGGTATTGCAGCCCGATCCGCGTGTGGAAGCCGAGTCCCGACAGGATCTCGGCTTCATCCGACCGGCAGAAATTCACGTGGACGCTCGAGAGTCCGTTTTCGGTACAGACTTCGCGGAGTGCCACGCCCAGACGTTCGATCCAGACCGTGCGATCGGCCTTCGGGTGGACGAGGAATCGGCCGCCGGTGACCGGCGAGAAGGGCACACCGACCAGCAGTTTCGGGTAGTAGTCGATGCCCGCCCGGTAGGCGGCATCGGCCCAGCTGAAATCGAAGACGAATTCCCCCTCGCTGTTGTGTTTCACGTAGAGGGGGCAGGCGGCGACGAGGCGACCGTCCTCCCGGGCGACCAGGGGGCGCGGGGTCCAGCCCGATGCCTCATCGAGGGTTCCGGAATCCTCGAGTGCCGACAGGAAGGCCCATTCGAGAAAGGGCGAATCGTCGGCGACGAGATCATCCCATTCCGCGCGGGGCAGGTCGCTGACGTGGTCTTCCAGCCGGATGTCGAGCTTGGGCGGGGGCGCCTCGGGCATGGGGCTCGAGTGTAGCCGGGATGGTCGGTTGCGGATCTACAGGAGGACTCCGGGGCGGGCTATGCTGGGGATGATGAATCGAAGTCCGGGCAGGGGATCCATCGAGCGGGCGGGCGGGGGGGCCGCGGGAGCGGTTCGTCGTGCGGCGAGCCCCGGTGGCGGGGACCGTCCGCCGCCGAGCGATCCCGGCCGGGAGCGGGATCGCGGCGTCGCGACCCGCGAACGTTCGAAATCGGCGCGCCCCCCGCGATTCAAGGTCATCCTCTACAACGACGACTACACGCCCATGGAATTCGTCGTCCACGTCCTCGAAAAGGTCTTCGGCAAGAGCCCTTCGGCGGCGACCCAGATCATGCTGCAGATCCACAAGACCGGATCGGGGGTGGCCGGTGTCTATGTCCTCGAGGTCGCCGAGACGAAGTCGGCGACGGTGCTCAGGATGGCCGAGGAGCGGGGCTATCCGCTGCGCAGTGGAGTGGAGAAGGAATGAGTTCGATCGGGCGGGACCTGCAATTGACCCTCCAGGCGGCCCAGCGCGAGGCGATCGTGCGTCGCCACGCCTACCTGACGGTCGAGCATCTGCTCTACGCCTTGATCCATTCGGAGGAGGGCGCGAAGATCCTGCGCCATTCGGGTGCGGACGTCGACCGCCTGCGGCGCGAGCTCGAGCGCTTCTTCGATGAGGACCTGGAGTCGGTTCCGGGCGATGAGCCCGTCGAGACGATGCAGACCCTGGCCTTCCACCGGGTGCTGCAGCACGCCCTCGATCATACCGTGAGCGCCGAGAAGGAAGAGGTCGAGATCGGGGACCTGCTGGTCGCCATCTTCCAGGAGCCCGATGCGCATTCGATGACCCTGCTGCGGGCGCAGGGGGTCTCGCGGCTCGATCTGCTGCGGTACATCAGCCACGGCGAATCGAAGCTCGGGGGATCGGATGCCGCGGGCGAAGGGGCTTCGGCATCGCCCCTGCTGGGCGGCGAGGAGAGCGAAGGCATCCCTGCCGATCCCCTGGCCGCGTTCACGACGAACCTGACCGAGCGGGCGGCCGAGGGGAAGCTCGACCCCCTGATCGGACGGGGAGCGGAGCTCGACCGGGCGATCCACATCCTGGCGCGTCGCCGCAAGAACAATCCGATCTTCGTGGGCGAGACCGGCGTTGGAAAGACCGCACTCGCCGAGGGGCTCGCGCTTCGGATCCACGAAGGCCGGGTCCCCGGGGATCTCGAGGGGACCGAGATCCATTCCCTGGATCTCGGCGCATTGCTGGCCGGCACGCGCTACCGCGGCGATTTCGAAGCACGCTTCAAGGCGCTCCTGGCGGCCCTGGCCGGGAAGGACCGCTTCATCCTCTTCATCGACGAGATCCACACGATCCTGGGGGCGGGCTCGGCCCAGGGGACGACCGTCGATGCCTCGAACCTGCTGAAACCCGGATTGGCCGACGGCACCCTGCGCTGCATGGGCTCGACGACCTACCAGGAGTACCGGCATTTCGAGCGCGATCGGGCCCTCTCCCGGCGCTTCCAGAAGATCGACGTCGAGGAGCCCTCGGCGAAGGAATGTGTCCGGATCCTGCAAGGGCTCGCTCCCCGATACGAGGAACATCACGGCGTGCGTTTCACGGGCCCGGCCCTCAAGGCCTGCGTCGACCTCTCGATCCGCCATGTGAATGATCGCTTCCTGCCCGACAAGGCGATCGACGTGATGGACGAGGCGGGCGCGTCCGTGCGTCTGCGGCCGACCTCGAGGAAGCGGCGGAGCGTGGGCGTCCGGGACATCGAACGCACGGTGGCGAGGATGGCGCGGGTTCCCCTCGAGACCTCGGTCGCCGCGGATGCCGAGCGTCTGGAACGCCTCGAATCCGACCTGAAATCCGTCGTCTTCGGGCAGGATCGGGCCGTCGAGACCGTCGCCCGGGCCGTGAAGCGCGCGCGGGCGGGACTCGGGGGGGCGGACAAACCCACGGGCTCCTTCCTGTTTGCCGGGCCGACGGGGGTGGGCAAGACCGAACTCGCGAAACAGCTGGCGAAGACCCTGGGCGTTCCCTTCCTCCGCTTCGACATGAGCGAGTACATGGAGAAGCATTCGGTGTCGCGGCTGATCGGCGCGCCCCCCGGCTACGTCGGCTACGACCAGGGCGGGATCCTGATCGAGCAGATCCGCAAGCATCCCTATGCGGTCCTGCTGCTCGACGAGATCGAGAAAGCGCATTCGGACGTGTTCGACGTGCTGCTCCAGGTGATGGACCATGCGACGTTGACCGACAATCAGGGGCGGGAGGCGGATTTCCGCCACGTGACGCTCATCATGACCTCGAATGCGGGTGCCCGCGAGATGTCGGCCCGGGCGATCGGATTCACCGAGGCGCGCAGGGGCGACGGCAACCAGGAGATCGAGAAGATCTTCAGCCCCGAGTTCCGCAACCGGCTCGACGAGATCGTCCGCTTCGATGCGCTGCCCGAGTCGGTGATGGAACGCATCGTCGACAAGTTCATCCGCGATCTCGAAGCGCAGCTGCGCGAGCGGAAGATCGAGATCGAACTGCGGCCCGCGGCGCGGAAGCGATTGGCGGAAAAGGGATACGATCCCGATTTCGGCGCGCGTCCCCTCGATCGGCTGATCCAGAAGGAGATCAAGGATCCCCTGACCGATGAAGTGCTCTTCGGCCGCCTCAAGAGTGGAGGGCACGTCGTCGTGGACGTCACACGGACGCCCGCCCCGGACGATTCCGCGCCGGCGGGGGAGGATGCGGACGACACGGGAAGCACCGGCGGATTCGAGTTCTCCTTTCCCGATTGAGATCGCGGGCCCGACCCCCGTGGCGCCCAGCCGATCGCGCGCCCCGGATCCGGCGGGGTCTGCACGTGCTTCAGCGGATCTCCGCCCAGCGCCCCCGTGAAAAACTCACGCCCAGCCAGAGCGTACGCGCGATGTGGTCGAAGATCAGGGTCGCCCAGATCCACACGACGTCGAGTTCGAGCACGCCGCCGATCAGGACGGCGACCGGAACGCGAATCAGCCAGTTTCCGATCAGCGCGCCCAGCAGCGGCGTGACCGTATCGCCTGCGCCCTTGTGCGCGCCCCCCAACGTGAAGTGCATCTGCAGGAAGGGTTGGGCTGCCGCCAGGGCGAGCATGAAGGGCGAGAGGGCGGTGATCACCTCGAGGTCACTGGTGAAGAGCCGAGCCAGGGGAATCCGATACCAGGCAAAGAGCAGGGCCAGGGGCAGCGAGGTGCCGATGGCCATCAGAAGGGCGCGTCGGCCGGTCTGGAGGGCGACCTCTTTCTGGGACGCGCCGAGGGCCTGACCGACGATGGTCGAACAGGCCTGGGCATAGCCCGTGCCGGGGATCCAGGAGAAGGACAGGAGCGAGACCCCGACCGTGTACGTCGCGACGGCGAGCGTTCCATACCAATGGCTGAGGACCCAGAAATACGAGAGCAGGCCCATGTTGAGCACCAGTCGCTCGGCGACACCGGGGACGGCGATGCGGATGACCTCCCGGGTCGCGGGATTGCGACGGAAGAGATCCGGCAGGCGCAGGTGGGTCGGACCGTTCCGGGAGGCCCTGGCCAGGACCAGCAGGAAGAGGCCGAGGCCGATCGCCTGGCTGATCGCGGTCGCGAGCCCCGCGCCGATCAATTCGAGGCGCGGCGCGCCCAGCAGGCCGAAGATGAGGATCGCATTCAGCGAGAGTTTGGAGGTCGTGACGACGACGGCGATGAACATCGGGGTGCGCATGTCGCGATTCGCGCGCAGTGCACTTTCGAAGATCAGCGTGAAGGAAAGGATGAGCGAGGCTGCGAGCGTGAGCTTCAGATAGGGATCCGCCATCGAGACGACGCTCGCTTCCGCCCCCAATGCCGCCAGCGCCTCGCGACTGAAAACGAAGAGGAAGAAGGCGTAGACGAAGGTGACCAGCACGGAAACCTGGATCGATCCCGCGAAGGCATGGCGTGCTGCCCGGGGAGAGCGGGCTCCGATCGCCCGGGCCATCAGCGCGACACAGGCGAGGCCGACCGCGAAGAGCGTCGAATGCACGAGATGGAAGAGCTGGCTCGCGTAGCCGACGGCCGCGAGTGGCGCCGCCGCCCCGCCGCCGTCCGCCAGGCGTCCGATCATCATCCGGTCGATCAGTCCCGTCAGGCTGAGCAGGACCTGACTCGCCACGACGGGCCAGGCGAGGCGCAGGATCTCGCGGCTCGATCCGTTGATGGGGATCGTGGTCGTCTCGGATGCGCCGGGGAGGGCGATCGCGGCGAGTGCGGCCGCCGGGACCGGAGGGCCGACTTCCGGATCTTCGGGGGCCTCGAGGTCGGAACGGGCCCGTTCCGCCGTGCGTTCCAGCGAGGTCCGGATCGCGTCGGTGATCGCGCGCCGGTCACGTGGCTGATCGGGCATCCGGGACTCCGGCGCGGGTCGGCTGACGGTCGCTTCGGCTCACGCGTCGCGCAATTCCCGAGGCAGGTTGAACCGGATCCCCTCGTCCACTTCCGGGAGTGAGTCGAGTTCGGCGGGACCGGTGGAGAGCGTCCTGAGATGGTCGATCACTCCCCTGACCAGCACGTCGGGAGTCGAGGCGCCGGCAGTGATGCCGACGCAGTCGACCTCGTCGAGCCAGGCGGGATCGATGTCCCGCTCGTCCTGGATGAGATGAGCCGGAACGCCCAGGCGGGAGGCGACTTCGACCAGGCGGTTGCTGTTCGAGGATGCCGGTGCGCCGACGACCAGCACCAGGTCGGCCTCGGC
>DRKE01000441.1 GCA_011051925.1 Deltaproteobacteria bacterium | reverse complement strand
GTCGTCGCCGACGTCGTGGACTCGAGAAGCCCCACGGCATCGCTTGCGAGCTTGAGGCGCCGACCGAGTTCGCTGCCGGTTCCCTGGAGGCGGCGACTCTCTTCCCGGATCTCCTCGCGCAGGGCCTCCATCGTCTTGTCCATCTGTCGGGTGTTGTTCGTGAACTCGCTCATGGAACGCACGATCTCTTCCGCTCGCGCTTCGACCTCGGAAAGGCCGCTCCGCAGGGGTTTCACGGCCTGGGCCATCCATTCTCCGAGCGCTTCGATCTCCGTCTTGACTCGATCGAGGGCGAGATGGGTTTCGCGAGTGGACCCCTCGGCGGCGCGGATCGGTCCGGCGAGGCGTTCGATCGTCTCGTTGCTTTCGCTGAGGGTGGCGCGGAGTTGGCCGATGGTGCTGCCGAGAACGTCGTCCACGGATCGCAGCGAGCGTTCGAGACTGTCGCCGAGTCCATCCCCGAGGCCGGTCAGCGCGCGGCGGATCTCCGCGAGCGAGATCTCGATGAACTGCCGCTGGTCGTCGACGCCACTTGCGGCGTGCTCGAGGGAACTCCGGACCCCCTCGGCCGTCCGGGCGACCACCTTCTGGGTCTCGGCGATCCGCTCCGCGGTATCCGACAAGCCGCGGCTCGTCGCGCTCAGATGCTCGAGGACGGGCTGCATCTCGATCGTCGACCCCCGCATGGCGCGTGCGGCTTCTTCGACGGACGTGGCGGATTCGGCGAGGGTCCGGGCGACGCGATCCTGGGTGTGCGCGTTCTCGACCATGCGCTCGAAGGTTTCGGCCAGGCCGTTCGTGACCGAGGTCTGGTGTTCGATCGCGCGTTGAAGGGCACCCCGGAGTTCGGCGAGATGGTGTTCGACGCCCTGTCGCACCGAGAGCGAGAGTTCATGGACGACGGTGTGGAGCGCACCACGCTGCTCCTGGGATACGAGACTTGCCGCCCGGGACGTGGATTGTTCGATGCGCTGGAGTCCGCGATCGAGCCGGTCGTTGAATTCGTTGGCGAACGTGGAGAGTTCCCGGCCGAGCGTGTCGAGGCTCTGTTGCTGGGTCTGGCGCGCGATCTCGGCGAGCTCCCCGGGCGAGACCGAGCCGAAGATCCGTTCCAGGATCCGGTCGAGCGCTGCGCTGCGGGCGTCGAAACCGCCTTCGATCAGGCGCCCCGAAAGCGTCGCGCCGAGGGCGAAGAGGAAACCCCAGGCCGTCGCCCGCAGCGCCAGCCCGAGTTGGGTGGCGAGCAGGCCGGGCGCGATCCCGCCCGATGGGGCTCCGCCCGCCGCTGCGGCCAGACTGGGAATCAACCCGACGAGGGCGGCGAAGACACCGAGCCCGAGGAAGAGGCCCGGAAGGACGGGAAGCAGGCTGCGTCGCGGGCCGACCGGCAGGAGCGGCCTCTCGTCGAGCACATCAAGCAGCCGGATCGGCGCACGATCGATTCCCTCGCCCAGCTGCGCGGTCATCCATCGGCGCTCGAATTCCAGATAGGCTTCGGCGGCGGGTGAGTTCGCGAAGAGATCCCGGAGTTCTTCCCGATCGACGCCATGGCGCACGCTCGGACGCCGCGACCGGCCGCGACCGGTCTCCTCCGTGCCCGGCGCGAGGGGCATCTCGTCCTCGGAAAACCCCGTCAGGACCCGGAGCTTCCGTTCGAGCAGGAAGAGGCGGACCAGCCGGATGCCGAGGGGCAGATAGACACCGACGACCGCCAGGAGCGCGAAGCCGAGCACCAGCCAGATCGCGTGCTGGGTCGTCGGGTCCGTCGACCAGAGTATCTGTGCAATCGCGTTCGGGTCGGCCACGAGTCGAGGTCTCCGCACTGTCCTGGAGGGTGCAACGGTAGCACTCCCCGGACCCGTCCCAGGGTCGCTCCGGGCCCGGAGCCGGGATGCCGGAGCGAGGAGCGTCCTCCGGCAGGGTCGGCGGCCGGGGCGGCGGGGCTGGGCGGTCGCGGCCCCGGATCAGTCCCTCGGGCCGCCCTCCTGGGACGGGCGCGTGCAGACGAGATGGCGGTCGCCCCAGGCGTTGTCGATCCGGGAGACCGGTGACCAGAACTTGTGTCGCCGGGTCCAGGGGGCGGGATAGGCGGCCTGCTCGCGGGTGTAGGCAAAGGGCCATTCGTCCGCGCAGACGATCTCGGCCGGATGCGGGGCGAATTTCAGCGGGGACTCGGATTCGCGCTGGTCGCCGCGTTCGATCGCGCGGATCTCCTCGCGAATCCCGATCAGCGCGTCACAGAGTCGGTCGAGTTCCTCCTTCGATTCGCTCTCGGTCGGTTCGATCATCAGGGTGCCCGCGACGGGAAAGGACATCGTGGGGGCATGGAATCCATAGTCGATCAGCCGCTTGGCGATGTCTTCGACCGTGATGCCCGTCGCGTGTTCGAAGGGTCGGCAATCGATGATGAATTCGTGCGCGACGCGCCCGCCGGGACCGGTGTAGAGGATGTCGTAGTGCTCTGACAAGCGCTGTGCCATGTAGTTGGCATTCAGGATGGCGACGAGGGTCGCGCGGGTCAGGCCCCGTGCACCCATCAGGGCGATATAGGCCCAGGAGATCGGCAGGATCGACGGGCTTCCGAAGGGGGCGGCGGAGACGGCTCCTTCCCCGAAGAGGGGATGTCCCGGAAGATGGGGACGGAGATGCTCGGCCGCACAGATCGGGCCCATGCCCGGGCCGCCTCCGCCATGGGGAATCGCGAAGGTCTTGTGGAGATTGAGATGGCAGACGTCGGCCCCGATCCGGCCCGGGGAGGTGAGGCCCACCTGTGCGTTCATGTTCGCCCCGTCCATGTAGACCTGTCCGCCCGCCTCGTGGATCGCCGTGCAGATCTCGCCCACCGCCTCCTCGAAGACACCGTGGGTCGAGGGATAGGTGATCATGAGCGCGCCCAGCCGATCGCGATGTTCGTCGATCCGTTCACGCAGATCGGCCACATCGATGTTGCCCCGATCGTCACACTGGACGGCGACGATCCGGAAGCCGGCGATCGCGGCACTCGACGCATTCGTTCCGTGGGCGGAAACGGGAATGAGGCAGACGTCGCGTTCGGGATCGCCGGGCTTCCTGCGCGCTTCGTGGTAGCCCCGGATGGCGAGCAGGCCGGCGTATTCACCCTGGGAGCCCGCGTTGGGTTGGAGGGAGACGGCGGGAAGGTCGGTGATCTGGCCCAGCCAGGTTTCGAGCTGTTCGAAGAGGACGGCATAGCCCGCGGCCTGATCCGCGGGGGCATAGGGATGCAGTCCCGCGAATTCGGGCCAGGTGATCGGGATCATCTCGACCGTGGCATTCAGCTTCATCGTGCAGGAACCGAGCGGGATCATCGATGTCGTGAGCGACAGATCCTTCACTTCGAGCGAATGGATGTAGCGGAGCATTCCGGTCTCGGAGTGATGACGATGGAAGACTTCGTGCTCGAGAAAGGGCGAGCGCCGGTCGAGACCGTCGGGCCAGGCCGGGCCCCGGGGCGCGGCCTCGGGGGTCGCAGCCGGGTCCACGACGTCGGCGAGCAGTTCGTCGATCCCGAATCCGAGCGCCTGGCCGGACGAGAAGGCCGAGAGGATGTCGAGGACATCTTCGGCGCGGGTCGTTTCGTCAAGGGAGAGACCGAGGCTTCCATCGGGAGCGAGACCCGTTGCCGGGTTCGCCTGTCGCCGGTCGGGCGAATCAGCCGGAGGGGATTGCGGGCCGGATTCCCGATCGACCGGGACGGAGGAATAATGGGTGCGGAAATTCAGGCCCCGTTCCCAGCCGGCGGCGAGGATGTCGGCCGCCTCCGCGCCCACGGGACGGACCCGGAGCGTGTCGAAGAAGGGGACGTCGGCGACTTCGTGGCCCAGTCGGGCGAGACCCCGGGCGAGGGCCGCCGTCAACAGGCGGATGCGTCGGGCCGTTCGTTTCAGGCCTTCCGGTCCGTGGTAGACCGCATACATGCTGGCCAGGATGGCGAGCAGGACCTGGGCCGTACAGATGTTGCTCGTCGCCTTCTCCCTGCGGATGTGCTGTTCGCGGGTCTGGATCGCGAGTCGGTAGGCGGTGCGTCCTTCGCGATCGCGTGAGATCCCGACGAGACGTCCGGGCATGCGTCGGGTGAACTTCTCGCGGATCGCGAAATAGGCCGCATGGGGGCCACCGTATCCCATCGGGACTCCGAAGCGCTGGGTCGTACCGAGGGCGATGTCCGCGCCGAGTTCACCCGGTGGCGTCAGCAGCGTCATCGCGAGGAGATCGGCCGCGACGACGGCGAGGGCCCCGGCCTCGTGGGCCCGTTCGATGACGGGTCGCGGGTCGAAGATGCGGCCATCGCTGGCCGGGTATTGGAGCAGCACGCCACAACAGTCGAGGGCGGCGAGATCCGCTGCCTCGGGATCGCCGACATGGAGCGTCATGCCGAGGGTCCGCGCCCGGGTTCGCAGGACGCCGAGGGTCTGGGGATGGCAGTCCCGGGAGGCGAAGAAGCCCTTCTTCTTTCCGCGCGCCACGGAAAGACAGAGCCCCAACGCCTCTGCCGCGGCCGTCGCTTCGTCGAGCAGGGAAGCGTTCGCCAGGGGCAGGCCCGTCAGGTCCGCGACCATGGTCTGGAAATTCAGCAGGGCTTCGAGTCGGCCCTGGGAGATCTCGGCCTGATAGGGCGTGTACTGCGTGTACCAGCCCGGGTTTTCGAGCACGTTGCGCTGGATCACGCCCGGGACGACGACGTCGTGGTAGCCCATTCCGAGATAGCTTCGGAAGACGCGATTCTCGTTCGCGATCGCTCGCAGGTGCGCGAGCAGCTGGTGTTCGCCGAGGGGTTCGTCGGGAAGACCGTCCAGCACGAGGGGGTCCT
Source organism: Deltaproteobacteria bacterium (assembly GCA_011051925.1). Taxonomy (GTDB): domain Bacteria; phylum Myxococcota_A; class UBA9160; order UBA9160; family UBA4427; genus UBA4427. The sequence goes on along the minus strand of DRKE01000441.1, from coordinate 3,828 downwards.
TGGCCCGGATGGAATCGGGAATCGTCGACCGGCCCAGGTCCTCCAGTCGATCCAGACCGATCGCCCGCAGCATTTCGGAGATCTGCTCCGAGCGGGGTCCGAGATGGCGGCGTGGGAAGGTGTCGCTCGGGCGGATGGATCGGCGAAGCAGGTCGGATGGCGGGGTCTCGTTCATGGGTTCCAGACAATCCTGCTCGGGGCGGGCCCGGGCGAAACGCGGCGAGGGTCTTCCGACGTCTTGCCGCGACCTCTTGTCATCCCTCTTCGGGTCTCCGGGTCGCCGCGTGTTCCGCGGGCGACACCCGGAGCCTCGATCGAGCGAAGCGGGGGGAGCCGCGCTCGTTGACAGGCGGGGTCGATCCGGTCAACAGGAGTAGCACAGGGTCGATCGGAGGGAGCTGGCCTCAGTCCGTTCCGAACGCGTCCAGCAGCCGTCGGAGCCGCAGCAGGTTCTCGGTTCCCCCGAGAACGAGCAGCCGGTCACCGGCCCGGAGGGCGAAATCCGGAGCCGGGTTCGGATGACTGTTCGCGCTGCGCTCGATCGCGAGGATGCTCGCGCCCGTTCGAGCGCGGATGTCGAGTTCGCCGAGGGTCGCTTCGCCGCGGAACGACATCGGGATCTCGACCCATTCCGTTTCCGTGTGTTCGAGCAATTCGATCAGCCAGGGATCGATCGGGAGGGCCGCCGGCGCGCGGATCGCGCCATAGCCCTCTTCGCGAAGGGCTTCCGTGAAACGCGCGATGGCGCCGGTCGGGACTTCGAAATGTTCGAGCGTGCGTGCCGCGAGGGCGATGCTGCCTTCGAATTCCTCCGCGACGACGATCGCGGCGCCTGCGGCAGAAAGCCGATCCACTTCCCGGATGTAGCGGGTGCGGGCGAGAATGGGCGTGTCCGGGGCCATCGTCCGGATGCGGGACACGATGCGTCTCGTAGCCAACGGGTCCGAGATCGCGACGGCCACCAGGCGCGCTTCCTCGACTCCGAGATGGTTGAGCACATGGGGCCGGGTCGCATCGCCATAGAGGACCGGCTCGCCGACGCCCGCGGCGTTGCGCGCGGCATTCGGATTCGTGTCGACGGCGATGAAGGGGACGTCCAGGGAACGAAGCAGCCGGATCAGGGTCTGGCCGGCCGGACCATAGCCGATGACGACGACATGGCGCTCCGTTTCCGGCTTCGTCGGGCCCCGCGTTTCCCCGGATGGTCGGTCGCCGGGATCCAGCCAGGACGCGATCCGATCGGCGATCGCGGGTGCGAAGCGGATCAGGAAGGGGGACATCAGCAGCGTCGCGATCGAGGCTGCGATCAGCCGCTCCTGCAGGGCGGCATCAATGAGGCCGGATCGTCCCGCCACGCCGAGAAGCACGAAGGAGAACTCACCCATCTGGCAGAGGGCGAGTCCGGCCTCGAGGCTCACCCGGAGCGGCCGCCGTAGCAGCACCCTGCCGGCGAAGAGGATGATCACGATCTTTCCGACCGTGATTGCGAGGACATCGAGGGCGAAGGTTCCCGGTGCGGCCAGGACGGCAGCGGGATCGAAGAACATGCCGACGGCCGTGAAGAAGATCCCGAGCAGGACGACGCGAAGCGGGATGACCTCGCTGAAGAGCTGGTGCGCGTACGGGGAGGCGCTCGCGGCGACACCCGCGAGGAAGGCGCCGACGGCGAGAGTCAGTCCCAGGGACTCCGCCGTGAGGGCGGAGCCGAGGACGATGAACAAGGCGAGCAGGCTGAAGAGTTCACCGCTGCGCGTCTGTGCCACGCGGTCGAGGATCCGCGGAACGAGGAACCAGGCACTGAAGCCGACGAAGACCAGGGCGAGACCCATGCGGGCGACCGAAGCGAGCCACGCGTCGAGTCCCATCGCCTCGCCAGCGAGGAGGGGGACGAAGAGCAGGAGGGGCACGATCGCGAGGTCCTGCATCAAGAGGATCGAGACCGCGACCTGGCCGACGGGGGCGTCGATCCGGCCTTCGTCCGTCAGGAGTCGCAACACGACCGCCGTACTCGACATCGCCACCCCGGCTCCGACGACGAGCGCGGTGGGTCCGTCGAGTCCCAGCGCGGCGGTTCCGGCGGCGACGACCGAAAGGGTGGCGAGGACCTGGAATCCGCCGCCCCAGAGAGCCGGCCGCCACAAGGTCCGGATCCGCTCGAGAGGCAATTCGAGGCCGATCTCGAAGAGCAGGAAGACCACACCGAGTTCGGCGAGATCCCGGACGCGATCGGGCTCTCCGATCAATCCGAGCATGCCCGGTCCGGCGATGGCGCCCACGACCAGGAAACCCACGACCGAGGGCAGTCGCAGCCGCTCCGCCCCGACCAGGCCCAGCAGCGCCAGGCCCAGCAGCACGACCGCCTCGATCAGGCCATGGGACGCTCCCAATCCGGCCTCCCTTCGCGCCGGATCAGGTCGCGTCCGCGGAAAGCGATTGGTGGATCTGTTCGAGGACGAGGCGCGAGCGCGTCTCGTCGCCGAAGACGCCGACCCGGATGCGCAGCTCCGTCTTCTGCGGTCCCTTCGAAAGGATGCGGATGTCGACCGGATCGCCACTCGCGGTGCGTGCCTGCCATCGAACCCGGTCGGAAGAGCGCGTCACCTCGACCCGGTCATAGCCGAGAACCCCGATGGCTTCCTGACAGGCCCGATCGAGTTCGGTGAAGGGGACCTCTTCAGTCGATCGCAGCTCACCGGTCGCGAAGGCGATCGCACTGGTTCCGGCCCCGCCGACGAGAAGGAGTGCGCCGCATCCCGATCCGGAGGTCAGGATCACGACGAGCGCGAGAATCATCTTGGAGCGATGGGCCACGCCGGGAGTCTCGGCCTTCCCCGGCGATCTGTCTAGCAGGCGGTGGAAGAACTCCGGATCGCAGAAGGGGCATCGCGAAGGACATGGGACTTCCGCCATCAGCCGGAAGTCGGGAGTTTCAAGTTGAACGTTCTCGTCCAGCGGGAATGAAGTGCCTTGCCGAGTCGAAGGGGGATTCCGTCGAAGATCGGCCGGTTCCGGCACGGGGGATGCGAAAAGATTTCAAGCGAAGGCAACCGACTCGCGATAAGTCGACTGCGATCCGGGCTCGATGGACCCCCGCAATGAAGCCCGTGGATGAAGAAGGAAGAAGGAAGTCGGATGTCGCACGAGAACCGGTTCAGCCAGATCGATCCCGTCCCGTCCTGCTGGCGGGGTCCGAGCGAGCCCGAGATCCACGACGAGCATCGGGCCGCGCTCGACGCCACCGTCTTCCAGGCGGCGCGGGATGTTCCGGAGATCGTCCTCGAGCTCGAGGCCGGTGAACTTCGCGTTCGTCGGTCCCGGGGCGCCTGAAGCGGCCGCTCGCGATCGGCTCCACGAACGAGCCGGGTTCCTGCCCGACCCGTCCTCCTGCAGCCCTGTCTCCGACTCTCCGACGCCCCCCCGCCCGACCGGACTCGTGCCCGAATCGTGTCCCCCTGGGGCCAAGTCGGGAAATCTGCTTCCAGCGGTGTTAACGTTCGATGAGGGGCCCCTCGCGTATCGCTGGGGCCTCGACGTCATTCCGACAGCGATCCCGCCGGGTTTCGCATGCATGCGCGTCTTCTAGCAGCCGCGGTCCCGACCACGGCGGCTCCGTGCCCGGCCCTTCGCGCTGTCGAATCTTCAGGAGAACCGTTCAGTGAGTCAGCATCCGCTCATCCACCTCGCGAATGATCGCGATGTCAAACAGGCCAAGGGCTTCCGCTCGGCGGCGGAGAAGCTGACCGGTGCCTCCCTCGAGGCCGACTATCAGGCGGAGGTGGCCAACGCGCCCCGGCGGTCGCAGGCCGGGCTGCCCCATCTCGGGGTCCG
>DRKE01000440.1 GCA_011051925.1 Deltaproteobacteria bacterium | reverse complement strand
GATCTCGGGGATCCCGAGAGCTGGGACCTCGTGGGCAGTGACGAGTTTTCCGTTTCGAAGCCCGCTGCGGATCTGATGGCGGCCCCCTTTCTCGCTGGTGGGGTCGGGGTGGCTGCTGCCGGCGAGGAATTCGAGGAGTCGGTCTATGACGAGGAGGTCAGGTCCACTTCCCCGCTGCCTGGCCTGGTGGCCCATCTCGGTCGGGGACTCGGATGGGTCGCCACGATCGCGGCCGTCGGAACGGTTCTCGCTCTGGGCCTCCAGGCCGAATGGAACCGCTGGCTCGAAACGCCCCAGATCGTGTCCGTGGGTGCATTGACGGCCGAGGCGACGCGGGCGCGCTGGATCGAAACGAGTCGTTCGGGCACCCTGCTGGTCGTCGAGGGCGAAATGCGCAACACCGGCGCCGAAGCCCTCCAGCCGGCCTCGATCGAGCTGGCGCTGCTCGACGAGCGGGGCGAGCGGATCGCCGCTTCGCCGATCGAGGCGGGCGCACGGCTCGAAGAACGGGTTCTTCGCGAGGCACCGCGCGAAGAACTGATCGCCAGTACGGCGTCGGCCGCTCGCGCGCTGCGGTCCTCGCCGCTGGCGGCGGGCGAGAGCCGGGCCTTCGAAGCGGTGCTGCTCGGCAGTGAGATTCCCGAGACGGCCCGTCGCTATCTGCTGCAGATCGTCGAGCCGGCGCCCGTCGCGGTCCTTCCGTCGCGGGCGGGCGGGGATCGGCCGGTCGAAGAGATGCCGATTGCCGGGGAGCCCGATTCCGTCGCAGCGGACGGGGCCGGGGCCGCCGGGTCGTCGATCGCGGACAGGCCGGAGCCGGAATAGGACCCGGCGATCCGGATGGATCAGGGCCGCTCAGCTGGCCGGCGGATCGGAATTCTTTCCCTGGTCGACTTTTTCCTTCTCGGGGGTGACGTCGATCTCATCCTCGCCGGAGATCCCGGCCTTGAAATTCTTGATCGCCTTGCCGAACCCAGCACCGATTTCGGGCAATCGCCGCGCTCCGAAGAGCACGACCACGATTACGAGGATGATCCCGAGTTCCATCGGTCCCATTCCAAACATCGAAGCCTCCACGCGCACGGGATTGGCGCGATCGGGGCGGATGGTGCCGCTGGGCCGCAGCCGGGTCAAGCGGAGGCGTTCAGGGTCCGGAGGGCCGGGCGGTCCGCCGCCTGTCGACCCATGACGAGCTAAGCTCCGGCGCCATGGCACTCTTCAAGGCATACGACATTCGCGGCATCGTTCCCGACGAACTCGATGAGGGCATGGCCCACGCGATCGGGCGGGCGACGGCCTCCTTCATCGGCGAGGGACCGATCGCGGTCGGACGGGATGCGCGGATCCATTCCCCCTCCCTCGCGAGCGCGTTGATCGAAGGCATTCGCGACGAGGGCATCGCCGTTCTCGACCTCGGGCTCGTGTCGACACCCATGCTCTATTTCGGCGTCGAGTCCCTTTCTGCGGCAGCGGGCGTGATGGTGACGGCTTCCCACAATCCCTCGGAGTACAATGGCTTCAAGATCTGCCGGGCCCATGCGATTCCCGTCGGCGAGACGAGCGGACTCCGCGAGATCGAGGCGCTCGTCGGGGCGCGCCGGGAGGCACCGACGGCGGAAAGGCGAGGGGCCCTCACGACCCGTGACGTCCGGGCCGGATACGCCGACCACGCCCTTTCGGTCGGTGTCGAGCGGCCGGCTCTCACGGTGGCGATCGATTGTGGCAACGGAATGGCCTCGGTCGGACTCGAGCCGATCCTCGAACGCCTTCCGATCGAGACCCTGCGTCTCTACTTCGAGCCCGATGGTCGGTTTCCGAACCATGAAGCCGATCCGCTCAAGGTCGAGAACCTGACGGACGTGTCGGCGGCGGTTCGCGAGAAGGGCGCGGATTTCGGCGTGGCCTTCGATGGCGACGGCGACCGCGCGGTCTTCGTCGACGAATCGGGGGCACCGATCTCGGCGGACCTGGCGACCGCGCTGATCGCGCGGCATCTGCTCCGGCGCAAACCGGGAGCCCTCATCCTCTACGATCTGCGCTCGAGTCGGGTCGTGGCGGAGGAGATCGAGCGCGCCGGGGGGATCGCCAGGATGTGTCGCGTGGGCCACTCCTTCGTGAAGGCGCAGATGCGGGAGGAGGGCGCGATCTTCGCGGGCGAACTCTCGGGCCATCTCTACTTCCGCTTCACGGACGACCTGATCGCCGATGACGGAACGGCGGGATTCATCGCCCTGCTCGACGTGCTCGGCGCGGAAGGCCGCCCCCTCTCCGAACTGATCGCACCCTTGCGGCGTTATGCGTCGAGCGGAGAGATCAATCGTCGCGTGGTGGACGTCGCGTACGTTCTCGCCGAGATCGAACGGGAGCACGCCGACGCACCCGAGATCTCCCATCTCGACGGTCTGCTCGTCCGCTATCCGAGCTGGTGGTTCAATCTTCGCCCGTCGAATACGGAACCCGTCCTGCGGCTCAATCTCGAAGCCGATACCCGGGAAGAGATGGAACGTCGTCGCGATCGGATGCTCGAGCGGATCGAGGCCCTTTCGCAGGGACCTTCAAAGGACTGACCCGGCCTGGATCCCCAGCGCTTTCTGCAGGAACCGTTCGATCTCCTGCCGGCCCCCCTGGTCGGATCCCCGTGTCGCCTCGGAAACGGCCGGGAGTTCCAGTCGTTCCCTGGGCTCGGGTGCCGCTTCGAAGAGGACTCGCATGGTGTCCCGTGTCTCGGCGTCGTCGGTCTCGCTCTCGATCACGAGGATGGAAGAGACGGTCGATCGGGAGATCTGTCGTGTCGGATCGAATCCGGGGGCGCCTGCGAGGGGCAGGATGCTCGAAAGGACCGCGGCTCGTGTTCTCTCGTCGTGGGCGAGCAGATGGCAGCCGACGCTGCCTCCGATTCCCTGGCCGAAGAATCCGATCCGTTCCCGGTCGATCAGGGGGAGGGCCGTCAGGGCATCGAGGGTCCGGATCAGGTCCGAGGTCGCCTGACGGCAGAATTCCTCGACGAGGATCCGGGTTTCACAGTCGACCTCGGCTCCGGGCAGGGCGAGGCGTGAAAGGCCTTCGAGCAGACGGGCGCTCAGTTTCGGGCTCGATCGCGCTCCGTGAAGGGGAAGGTCGATCGTGGCGACCGCGAATCCCGCGTGGACCATCGAGGAGAAGAGATCGCGATCTGCCTCCGGAGCGGTCGTGCTCGCCGGCTGGAGCAGGAGGAGCGGCAGGGGATGGTCCTTCCCGATCGGCTCCCCGGTCGAGGCCGGTTCCGGATCCGCGGGCAGGTGGATCCGGCCAGGCACGAAGTCGCCTCGGGAGACGATCTCGAACCGATGGGACGTGAGCCCCGGGCATCCGGTCGGGCAGGGACGCAGCCGCGCTCGCGCAGGGGCCTCGGGATGGGGGCGATAGACGGGGGAACCGGACATCGCCGGGACTCTAGCTCCGATCCGATATCGAATCCCGGCGAAAATCGTCCACGCTCGCGCCAGCGCGCGCCCCCGTTGACCGACGGCCTGGCGAGAGGGCCGCTAGCGTGCGAGCAGGAGCTTTCGCGTCCGATAGAGATTCGACTTCACGGCGTCTTCCGACTTCGACAGCGTTCGCGCGATCTCCGAGATCGGAACCGACTGCAGATGGTGGAGCTCGAAGAGCTGCCGCTGCTCGGGGGTCACCTGGCTTTCAAGGGCATGACCCAGGAGCGCCGCGCGTTCCGCCAACTCGTAGTTCTCGAGAGGTGAGGCTTCGGTCGAGACCGCCGCGCTGAGGTTCGCAGGATCCTGCGTGTCCTCGTCGTCGAAGAGGGGAACCGTCGGATGCTGCTTGCGTCGGAAACGTGCGGAAAGGGTTCGTCGGGTCAGCCCGAAAACCCAGGCGGCGAAGGGCGCTTCTCCCCGGAACGAATCGAGGGAGGTGAAGATGTTGGCGAAGACCTCCTGCGTGGTCTCTTCCGTGTCCGCCCGATTGCGCAGGCGCTTGTCGAGGAAGCCGTAGACGCGCTTGAAATAGCGGTCATAGAGATCGTCGAACGCCGCGCGATCGCCCTGGCGAATGCGGTCGATCAGCATTTCGTCGGTCTCGACGTCGCGCGTCTTCCGGAGACGCTTCGAGGACGGTTCCGGGACCGGCCCGCGCCCGGCCCGGTTCCTCCCGTCGGTTTCCATGTCGTCGTGTCGATCGAGTGTCACAGCCGAATCCCTCGAGGCCCGTCGGTCCATCGATGCCGCCGAAGACACGATGGACGACCAGCGTTCTGTTCCCGGATCGCCCAGTTCGATCCAGAGGAACCCCCCAGTCAGGAGGTGGCCCGTCGGCATGGCGTGGTGTCAAAAAATGTCACCGGTGACGAAAAATGTTCGCACACCGGGGATTCCCCTCGGGCGACGCCCTGTGGGCCGCCTGGCCCGCGGGCGGTCCTGTTTCGGATCCGTCGGGACCGGCCGTTGATCGGCCGCCGTCGGCCGGGGCCTCAGTGGGCGACCGGGGGATCACGCGGGACGAGTTGCAGGTCGGCTTCCGTGAGCCCGGTTCGGAAGGTCGAGGTGGCCGGCGGATCGGTGAGCCGGGGCCGGGGCGATGGCGCGGGGTCGTCCGGTCGGGGGTTCATCCCGCATGGTTCCGGTGGGATCGATCCGGTCGCTTCCCGGTCTCCTTCCTCGGCATGCTCGACGGGAGCGACGGGGTCGAGCATGACGCTCAGTTGGCCTTGTCGCGTGAGACAGCGGTAGCGGAGCAGCTGGATCGCACCTGCGGGAAAGACGTCGATCGCGCTCATGATCTCTCGCGAGAACTCCGGACAGACGATCAGGGCCCGCGGCTCGGTGGATGGCTCGAGCCCGAGACCCGGGGCGAGCTTGAGGAAATCGGCCAGCCGCGGACGAAGCCAGGCGAGATCGGAAAGCGATCGGGTCAGCAGGGCCCGATCGTCCTCGTCGCGTCCGATCCGGAGGCTGACCATCTCGCCCTCGGCGCCGACGCCCAACAGGTCGATGGCGCTCGCTTCGGCCAGGAACCCCTCCGCGACGATCCGGATCGACGGCTCGAGGGTCCGCAAGCCGTGTCGGATCGCTCGCCGCAAGCGCGGGCGTTCGGGAAGCCCGGTCCATGACTCAGCCAAGGACCCGGCTCCGGGCGTCTTCGTAGAGGAGACGTGCGACGTCCATCAGGGCGCGCGCGGCCGGCGCCTGGGGATGGGCCAGACCGATCGGCCGCTGGGCAGCGATGGCGCGGTAGACATCCAGGTCGTCGACGAGGAGGCCGTAGCTCGAGAGGTCGAGGCCGAGCCTCCTCTGGACCCTTCGCGAAAGGGTTTCGAATCCGCGTCGCGCTTCGTCGATCGTCGTCACCCCGTGGATCGTGACGCCGACCTCCGCGACGGGATTCGAGGCCACCACGGTTTCGGCCATCGCGAAGGCTTCGTCGAGATCACGCCGATTCGCCGAGGTCAGCAGGAGCAGCCATCGGAAGGGATTCGTCTCGGGATCCCCTTCCTCGAGCCAATCGGGTGGGATCCGAACGAAGACGATGCCTCCACGGCGGGCCCGGGCGGCTCTTCGGGCGGCCGTCTCGGCGGCGGCATGATGGAGATCGGCGAGATTCGTGGCGCTCGAAAGGATCAGTTCCGTTCCGAGAGGGCCTGCGCCCGGGGCGGGCCAGAGGGGAGAGGTCGCATCGACAGCGGGCGCCAGGATGACGGCGGAGGCGCCCAGGCGCGCCGTCTCGATCGTCAGGTTCCAGGCCAGGGCGGCCCGCAGGACATCCCGGCTTCCGATCGGCACCCCGAGAATCGGCAGGGGAGGCGGGACCGCAGCCGGGACCGGCCGTGTCACCCCGATCTCGTCCGACCGGGCCGGCCGTCGCTCGGGGGACCCGCCGAGGAGTTCCTGCGTCGGTTCGGCTTCCGTGCCGGTTTCGGGAAGGAAGTAGTGGAAGACGTCGGCCAGGTCGCGCGGCAAGTTTTTCCTCGTCGGGTTCGGGTGGAGGGGGTTCGGCGTTCGGCGTTTCGAGCAGGACGATCGAGAGGATCCGACGACAGGGCGCACCCTCGACGGATGCAGACGGCCGTCGGGGTATCAGGGAACGTGAAGGATCGAATTCGGCTGTCCCGTCGGTCCCGGTGCCGTCTGGGGATTCGTCGGGTCCTCCCGCCATTCCCCATCGACGACGTAGCGGTATTGATAGGTACCGGGTTCGAGTGTCAGGACCT
>DRKE01000439.1 GCA_011051925.1 Deltaproteobacteria bacterium | reverse complement strand
GGATCGGTCGATCGAACGGTGGATGGTCGATGTCCCGGGGTCCTTCGCCGGCTGGGGCTCGGGATGCTCATGGCGGCCCTGATGTCGTCGTCCGGATGTCTCACGGGGCGCATGGCGCCCGCGAGGCTGCCCGAATCCCCGATCGCCTTCCTGTACTGGGAGGCCAACACGGCAAAGAAGAGGGCGGCCCTCTTCGAGAAGGCCGCGAAGGCCCCCCCGCGCGCCGTGGCATCCCCGGAGTCGGAGCGCGCCCGGCTGGCCGAGGTTCGCGCCTACCTGCGAGGCGAGAAAACGGCGGCGATCCGAGCGCAGCTCGCTCGTCATCCCGGACGTCTTTCCCTCTACTGGCCGCGAACGGGGGAGATCGAGCGCGTCGAGGCGGCACCGCCCGGCTCGATGCCCCTCGCATGGTCGACGGATCGGAAGCGGCTGCTTTTTTCGTCGGCCCATCGCGGGGGAAGGGAACAGCTCTACGAGTACCATGTCGAGCGACGGGATCTCAGTCCGATCACGATCGGGCCGGACGAACATGCTCGGGGTGACTATCGACCCGGAGGCTTCGTCGTGCATTGGCTGCGAAGCTCGCGTCGGGGGAACGTCGAGCAGGGTGTGTCGCTCGCGGATCCGGGAGGTCGGCTGGGACGCGTCGTCGCGCGGGGGGTGCCGCCGGGAACCTTGCGATTCGCCCCCGAAGCGCTTCGGATCGTCTACGAACAGGTTCGCGTCCATCGGCGGATCGGCGGCCGTCTCGTGTTCGAGTCGTCGATCGCGACGCGCCGACTCGCGCCGGGCGCGGAGGAGGTCGTTCTCGCACGCGGACGGGAGCCCGCGCTCTCGCCGGATGGTCGCTGGATCGTGTTTGCATCTCCTTCGTCGGCGGGCTATCGACTGCGTCGCATGCGAATCGACGGGACCTCGAGGGTGCCCATCAACCCCGGGGGCACCGACGAGCGCATGCCGACCGTCTCTCCGGACGGAGAATTCGTCGCCTTCGTCCGAAGGGTGGGCAGTCGCCGGGTGCTGGCCGTGCGCCGCTTCGACGGGTCGGGCGATCGGGTCCTGGTTCCCGCCGGCTGGTCGGAATTTCCCGTCTGGTAGCCCCTCTGGTCGTCCGGTCCCGGGTTCCGGGACGGGCATCCGGGGTCGTTCGTCGGGGAAGTCGGAACGGGCAGCCCGAATCGAAGGCTGGCGTCTCCCATGGAGATCCCGATGGAATCCGGGACAGTCGTCCCCGGACCGAGGAATCGTTCGGACGGGGTCCGGCATGTGGCGGAGACATCGCGGGGGGAGGGTCGGGAGGATCCCTGCTCGACCCGACCGGGCATACCGGACATGAGAAGAGAAAGGATCGCAAGACCGATGCCGCAGGAATCGCAACAAGACCTCGTTCCCGTCCACGGTGGACTCGATCAACTGGTGGACCGGATCGTTCCGCTGAAGGACAAGACGGCGTTCCTGGCCGAAGCGGCCGGGCTTCCGTCGATCGTGGTCTCGGGCGCCGATCTCGCGACGGTCCATCGCCTCGCGGATGGCGCGCTTTCGCCGCTCACGGGCCCCATGAAGAAGGAGGCCTTCGAGCGCGTCCTTTCGGAGAGGGTCGTTCTTTCGCAAGGCGGGCGTTATGTCTGGACGATTCCGATCTCGCTGCCGGTGACGGATGAAGAGGCCGCTGCCCTCAGCCAGGGAGGCTCCTGTTCGGTGCTTTCCGAGGAGGGCGAGGTGGTCGCGATCCTTTCGGACCTCGAGGTCTTCGATTGGGACAAGTCGTGGTATCTCGAGTCCGTGTACGGCACCCGGCGAGTGGATCATCCGGGAGGGCGAATCGTCGACAACGACCCCCGCACGAAGCTGATCGGTGGAACGATTCGCGCGCTGCCCCAGCGGCCCAATCGCGAGTACGGGGAGTTCATGCTCTCGCCTCGGATGGTTCGTGCCTTCATCCGCGACCGGAAATGGGAGCGGGCACTGGCCTTCCAGACGCGCAATCCGCTGCATCGGGCCCATGAATACGCGCTCGTCTATGGTGTCGAGAAACTGACGTCGGCGGGCTACTTCGCCGGCGCGGTCCTGAATCCGCTGATGGGCGAACTGAAGGGCGACGACGTTCCGGCCAACATGCGGATGCGATGCTACCGGAAGCTTCACAGCGAGGGCCTCCTCGGCGAGGGAGACAAGGACGAATCGATCTGGGAGAAGGCCGGATACGACATTTCGGATGTCTTCGAACTGATCGGCCTCGACATCAAGATGTTCTATGGCGGACCGGCCGAGGCGGTCATGCACGCGATCTATCGCCAGAACTACGGATTCTCGGACATCGTGATCGGCCGCAAGCATGCGGACGCGCCTTTCGAGGACGGCGAGGCGATCTGGGGGGATTTCGATGCCCAGGAGATCTTCGAGCGACTCCCCGGTGAGCTGCATATCCAGCCCTGCAATGTCGGTTTCGCGGCGTTCTACGAAAGCATGGGAAGGGTGGACCTGATGGAGCGGCACGAGGACGAGAAGCCCTTCTTCATCTCCGGAACGAAAGTGCGTGAGCAGCTCCAGAACGGCGAAAGGCCCGATCCGCGGATCATGCGGCCCGAGACCTCGGATATCCTGATCGAGGCCTATCGAAGCTGATCGGTTTCGCGCTCGGGGATCAGCGCAGCCAGAATCTCGGGTGGAAGACCGCCAGGAGCGCGAAGAACTCGAGTCGGCCGAGCCACATCAGGAAGACCATCACCAGTTTCTGCCAGGCGCTGAAGAAGGCGAAGTCGCCGGTCGGACCGACCTGTCCGAGTCCCGGGCCGACGTTGGAGAGCGTGGCGATCGAGGCCGTACTGGCGGTGACGATGTCGATTCCACCGACAGTCAGAAGCAGGGATCCGGCACCCCAGGCGCCGATCCACAGGAAGAAGAGTGCGACGACGCTCCGGACCGACTGCTCGGGGACGGAGGTTCCACCGAGCGCGACGGAGATGACGGAATTGGGGCCGTAGGTGAGTCGCACCTCGCGCATGGCCGCACGCCAGGCGATCACGGCTCGCGAGATCTTGACGCCGCCGGCCGTCGATCCGGCGCAGCCGCCCAGGAACATGATCGAGACGAGAAGCGTCCGGGCGGTGTCGGGCCATTCGTTGAAATCGACGGTCGCGAAGCCCGTCGTGGTCAGGATCGAGACGACCTGGAAGAGAGCGTCTTCCAGCGCGACGAGGCTCGGAAGGGCACTCTCTCCGCTGAGAACGAGCGCGGTCAGCAGCGTCGTTCCGGCGATGATCCAGCAGTAGACGCGGAGTTCGGCGTCGCGGAACACGCTGAGGTCGCGTTTCAAGGCAAAGAGATAGTAGTGGGCGAAGTTGATGCCCGAGGCGGCCATGAAGAACGTGATCGCCAGCCTGACCGGATGCGAGAAACGGGCCACGCTCTCGGGATGGGGAGAGAATCCGCCCGTCGACACCGTCGAAAAGGTATGGGTCAGGGCGTCGAAGGGGCCCAGGCCGAGAAGCATGAGAACGATGATCTCCGCGATGGAGAGCACGAGGTAGACCCGGCCGAGGGTCAACGCCGTGTCCTGCACGCGATCGTGGAGGACTTCCGCCTTGGGTCCCGGGACCTCGAGTTGGAAGAGGAAACGTGCCCCCGGGCCGAGCTCGGAGAGCAGGGCGACGAAGAGGACGACGATCCCGATTCCCCCGAGCCATTGGGTCAGGCTGCGCCAGAAGAGGATCGGATGACCGGCGGCTTCGATGTCCCGCAGGACGGTCGCGCCGGTCGTCGTGAAGCCGGAGGCCGCTTCGAAGAGGGCATCCGCGGGGGACGGCAGCACGTCCGCGACCCAGTATGGAATGGCCCCCGTCGCGGATGCCAGGATCCATGCGCCGACGACGATGATGACGCCATCGCGGCGATAGAGGTCGCCCTCGTTGTGCCCGAGGAAGCGGAAGAGCAGGCCGAGACCCGCGGAAGTTCCCGAGGCGCCGAGAAAGCCGGCGGCCGCACGCGGCGAATCCCCTTCGAGACAGAGGGCGAGCGGCGCGAGTTCGGCTGCGGCGAGGACGAGGAGCAGCAGGCCCAGGATGTGGAGTACGCGTCGTAGATTCATTCCCGTGGCATCCGTCCGGTCAGTCGCTGGAGGAGCCGGGAAAGACCAGATTGGCAATGGCCGCTTCGGCCTGGCGAACGAAGAGGATGACCTCGTCACCCACCTCGAGGCGGTCGTCGCCACGCGGAACGGTGGCGCGTCCGTTCCGCAGGACCGCAGCGACGATCAGGCCCTGCGGGATCTCGAGGTCCGCCAGGCGCTGACCCGCGGCGGCGCTTTGTGGAGCGATCCGACGCTGCATGAATTGTGCGGCACCGGTTTCGAACGAGAGGATATGGGGTTCGTAGTGGTTGGCGATGTAGTTCGAGATCCGCTCGGCGGCAATCGTTCGGGGGGAGATGACATCGACCAGCCCGACCTTCCGCCACAGGCTCGACGTCTCGGTCTTCTGGACGAGGGCCGTGATCTTGGGGACGCCGAGTTCCTGGGCCAGCAGGCAGGCCATCAGGTTCTTCTCG
>DRKE01000438.1 GCA_011051925.1 Deltaproteobacteria bacterium | reverse complement strand
GCCGATCGACTGCGTCGTGGGCAGGTCGTACTGGAAGACCCCCGACATCAGCGTGAGCGACCGGTTGGCCGTCATCGCCGTCGTCTGCATGATGGTCGCCATGGTGGTGGGCTTCACCTGACCGGGCTGACCGAGGCCGAGACCGACCAGGGGAAGACCGTTCGGCGTCGCCGGAGCGGTCTGGATCGTGATGCCCGAGAAGGCGCCCGTCTGGGCGGGCGCGATCGAGATCGGCAGCGGAAGACCGTCGCCGATCTGGCCTCGAATCTGGCCTCCGAGCCCGCAGGTCGTGCCCGAACAGGCCACACCGGCCTGGGCCGAAGCCGTCGTGGCGAAGGCCAGAGGCAGTAGGAACGTAGCCAATGCGATGGCTAACATTTTCTGGATAGACATGTGTGAAAACTCCAATATACGGTCGGCAGATCGACCGATCCGTTCTTCGAAAGTACCATGAACGGGGTCCTGGGTGTGACAGAATCTCTTGCGCGGGTCCAATTTTGCCTGCCCCGAAGGGTAGACAGGCTCCCCTGCCGCTCGGTTGCGGACGCGATGCGGCGGTCCTCGTCCGCGGATGCTGCGGGCCAGGGTCCGATGATCCCCCGGCGGAGCGATCGGCTACGGCCTCCCAGCCGTGCCGTCAGATCCTCTCCCTGGCATGATCCCGGAGGGCGACGGCCTCCTCCTCGGCGACGTGAAACCGGATCGCGCGTGAAGCGAGCCGGACGATCCGTTCCGGATCACCCTCGTTGGCATCCAGGTTCCGGGCCAGCTCGAGGGCCAGCCGTCCGTTCGCAGGATCGTAGGCCAGCGCCGATTCGAGCAGGCTCCGGACGATCGCCGGATCGGGCAGCTGCGAGATCGCCGCCATGAACAGCCGCGAGTCGAAGGGCTTCTCGGCGGCCTCCGCCGCCTTGATGCCGCGTTCGACCAACTCGGCCGCCTCCTCTGGATTCCCCGCCGCTTCGAGGCGCGCCAGCCGGAAGAGCGTCCCCGAACGGTCCGGATCGAGCTCGAGCGCCTTCCGGTAGCGCTCCGCCGCCTCCTCGCTTCTGCCCGAACGCTCGAGCAGCATGCCCATGATCTCCTGGGCCTCCGCCTGATCCGGCTGGTCCGCCGCGATCTTCTCGACCAGCGGGCGAAGCCGCTCGATCTTCTCGTCCGCGACCCAGTCGAGTCCGGCCCGCAGGATCGGAATCAGGTTGACCGTCGGCAGGCGATCCGTCAGCAGGGGTTCGATGATCGCCCAGGCGGTTTCCCGGTCGTCGATCTCCCCGCGCCCCCTTACGGCGGCCTCGATGGCGACACCGAAGAGATCCGGCTGGGTCTTCGAGAGTCGATGGGCCGCGTTGACCCCGACCCCGGCGCCCCGGGCCCGCGTGGCGATCTCGATCAGGAAGAGCTGGGCATCGAGCGTCTTGCCCCCCTCCCCCGTCCCGAGCATCTCGATCGCGGGCTCGAAGCGGCCTTCCGCCGCGAGTAGACGCGCGGCCCGGAAGCGCGCGTCGGTCGCGCCATCTTCGACGCGGATCGAGAGCAGATAGTTCTGGAAGGCACGATCGAAGCGCCCGATCGCCATCGCCGCTCCCGCCGCGTGGTAGGGCGCGTACGGATTCTCGGGCCAGAGCCTCGTCGCTTCTTCGTAGAGCTTCAGCGCCTTGGCGTATTGATGTCGGATCTGGGCGACCCGGGCGCGCACGAGGCTGCGATGGGAAGCCACCGTCATCTGACTCGTCAGTTCGAGGGCGCGATCGGGCTCCCCGATCTGGATCAGCAGATCGGCGAGGGCGAAAAGCAGATCCGGCTGCGGTCCCATCGTCTTCTGCGCGATGGCCAGCGCATGCTCGAGCGCGTCGGCCGCGGCCTCGAGATCCCCGGTCGCCTTGAAATGATCCGTCAGGGCCAGCCAGGCGGCCGATCGGTTGAGCGGCGTCTCCTCCTCGTCCTCGGCGACTTCCCGCAGCAGGGCTTCCCCTTCTTCGGGTCGACCGACGAGGCGCAGCAATTCCGCGACCGTGTGGCGATAGTTGGATGCGTCTTCGGCATCGCTCGAAAAGGCCGCCTCGGCCACCTCGAGGGCCCGTTCGAGCTCATCGCGCTTCCGATGGAATTCGATCGACTTCAGGACCACGTTGGCGTTCGACGGAAACCGCGCTTCGCAGTCCGCCCAGCGTTCGGCCGCGAGCGCCTCGTCTCCGCTATCGGAGGCGAAGATCGCCATCGTCGCGCAATACCAGCCGTGGATCGGGCTCTCGCTGTCCTCGGAGGCGGCGATCCGCTCTCCGAGTTCCTTCATCGCCTCCTCGGCCTTCTCGGGTTCGTTCAAGCCCAGATAGGCGAGGATGCGAGGTTTGTAGGCTCCGAGTTCGTCGGGATTGCTGGCGAGAATCCGATCGACCTCCGCCAGGGCCTCCCGGAAGAGCTGTGGCGACTTCGCGCAGGCATTGGCCCGCTGGATCCGCACCTTGAGGTTGTCGGGATCCGCCTCGAGGATCCTCGCGTAGAGATCCGCCGCGTTCTCGAAGTTGCCCCCGGCCATCTCGACCGTGGCGGCGAGTCCGGCAGCCCTTTCGAACCAGACCGGATCGGTCATCGCCTTCCGGAGGGGCCATTCGGCCAGTCCCGGTTGCCCCGTCTTGACGAGGATCTGACCGTAGAGGAAGAGCAGCTCGGCGTCGTCGGGCTTCTCCTCGAGCAGCGCCCGAATGGATTCGAGGGCGGAGTCGAGATCGCCGGCCGCGATCTCTTCCCGGATCGCCTGGACGGGATCCGACGGGCCGCAGCCCGACGCGACGACGAGCAAGCCGCCGAGCAGGATCGAAACGAGGATCAAGTGGACGCGACGCGAAACCGAAGACACCTGGGTTATTGTTGGATGCATGATGAATACCTTACTGCAAAAGAACTGGCCCTGGCTCGTCGCAGCAGGCCTCATCGTCCTGTGGCTGCTTTCGACCGCAGTCAAGTTCGAGCCCCCGGTCACCGATACCCGACCCATCGGCGGGGAGGAGGACATCCTGAAGCTCGCCGAACGGGACGACGTCAACGTGCTCTTCGTCCTCGTGGACACGCTTCGCGCGGACCGCCTGGGCACCTACGGCTACGCCCGCGACACGAGTCCCGCCATCGACCGGTTCTTCTCGACCGGCGTGCGATTCGATCGGCACCTGTCCCAGTCCTCGTGGACCAAGAGTTCCATGGCCTCCCTCTGGACCAGCCTCTATCCGACACGCACGGGCGTGACCCGCTACGAACACGTCGTGGCTGACGAGGCCGTCATGCCGGCCGAGAGGCTGCGCGAAGCCGGATTCCGGACCGTCGGGATCTACCGGAATGGCTGGATCGCCCCCACCTTCGGTTTCAATCAGGGCTTCGACGTCTACACGCGGGCCCCGCGCCGGAAGATGAACCCGAGCGTTCGCGCGAAGAATCCCACCATCTCGGATACGGGGACGGACGAGGACACCGTCGCCGCCGGGATCGAGTTCCTCCGGGTGAGCGGACACGACGGCCGATTCTTCCTCTACATGCATCTGATGGACGTCCACGAGTACCTCTATGACGAGGAGTCGGCGATCTTCGGCGGAACGCAATCCGACATGTACGACTCCTCGATCCGCTGGACGGATGGAACCCTCGACGTGCTCTTCGCGGCGCTCGACGAGTTCGGGTTGGCGGAGAACACGATCGTGGTCGTCACGGCGGACCACGGAGAGGCATTCCGCGAGCGGGGAATCGAGGGTCATGCCCGGGCCGTCTATCGCGAAACGACCGAGGTTCCCTTCCTGCTTTCCTTCCCGTTCCGCCTGGAACCCGGCCTCGTCATTCCCACGCGGACCGAGGGGGTCGACGTCTGGCCGACGATCTTCGATCTGCTCGGCCTGGACCTGCCGGACGAATCGGACGGGACATCCCGCCTGCCGGAGATCCTGGCGGCGGCGAGCGGCGAACCGATTCCCGACTCGGAGACGAACGCCTTCGCGATGCTCGACGAAACCTGGGGACGCCCGCCAACCATGGAGTCGCGACTTCGGGTCGCCGTGACCGACGGGAACTGGCGGTACCTGCGAAGTCCCGGCCGAGGCAAGAACGGCGAGGCAATGGAAGAACTCTTCGACGGCGAGAACGATCCCGCCGAACTCCGGAATCTCGCCGAGGAGGAACCCGAACGCGTCGAGCGCCTTCGGGCCATCGCGGACGCGAATCTCGAAGCGCGACCTTCGTGGGGAGAAGCGCCGAAGCGCGAGATCGGGGAACTCGAACTCAACCAGCTCCGCGCCCTCGGCTACGCGATTCCCTGACACGCCGGTAGAGCAGGCGATCGCGGGGGCGCGCGAGGCGGTTCCGCGGAAGATCAGGGGAAGAGGCCTGCCATAGAGCCGCCTACGTGCCCTGGAACCAGAACCACGTTCTTCCGCAAGCCGGTGACATCCTCCCCCGGCAAAGCC
Source organism: Deltaproteobacteria bacterium (assembly GCA_011051925.1). Lineage (GTDB taxonomy): Bacteria > Myxococcota_A > UBA9160 > UBA9160 > UBA4427 > UBA4427. Next base: position 120 of record DRKE01000438.1, on the reverse strand, counting down.
GGGGGCATCCAGGTGGACCGCTCAAAGCGGTAATGGACGGGAAGGCGACGCCTTCCCTTGGGCCGCCTTCCAGGCGGCAACCGATCAGTCGAACTTCAACTGATCCTGTCTGCGGTCCTC
>DRKE01000437.1 GCA_011051925.1 Deltaproteobacteria bacterium | reverse complement strand
GCCTGCGGCAGATCCTGCTACAGGAGGCCCTCTGTAGGTCGTGCGGTTCAACCCGTCATCCCCATCGAGGAGCCTAGCAGTCGCCTGTGTAGTGGCAAACGGCAAGCGCGAGGCTCTGTCTGGAAGCGTTTCTCGAGGACGACCAGGCAAGCCGGAGGCCCGGGAGAATCGGATTTCATCGGCCGCGCGAAGGCCGCATCATGATGTCGGGCTTCTTCGTCTCGAAGGGGAGCATCGTTCGCACGGATGCGCGGTCGCTCTTTCCATCGCTCCTACGATGCCGCTCTCGCGATCATTCCCTTCTCTCCGGTGTGAACCAGATCGGTGACGTATACGCCCGTTCCTGCGTCCACGCCGGCACCTCCTTGACACGCTCCTCGCCGAAGAAACGGGCGTCGTAGGTCGTCCAGCGGGGGGTGGGGATTTCGAGGACGCGCACGTAGTAGAAGGCGCGCTGGTCCGGGTCGAAGTCGGGATCCTTCCAGACGACGCCGAGAATCGGGTCGCCGATGGAGTTGCGATAGGTGGCCTCGGCGACGTTCACGGTATTGCCGACGGGTCTGACCCGATTGTGCTTGATCTTCCGATTGTCGGAGGCGGCGACGTTGTAGACCTTCTCGTGGGTTTCGCCGGCCTCGTCGACCCAGCCCTTGATGATCTGGATCCGGTCGAGGTTGGCGCCCAAGGGATCCTTCAGGGCGGACACGATGAATCGAGGCGACTGTCTGCCCTTCGGCTGGGGGAGCTCCCCGCCCATCGGGACACCCTCGCGATAGGCGTGGCCCGCGAAATCGGGTCGCTCGAGGTCCTCCGGCTCGAAGTTCCAGCCGCCGAAGAACCGGACCGTGATGCGGGGCCCGGTCGTGGCGTAGGTCTCCCTCCGGCTGATCGCGTCGAAAAGGGATTCGCGTGTGTTCTCGCGTGCCCAGACCGCCGCATAGCCCGAGGCCGCGGTGGCCCATTGGCGAAGCTCGACGCCCAGCTCGCCCGGAAAGAAGGACTTCCTGGCGCGCCCGGGTGCGGGCTCCGCCGAACTCATCTTGCCGAAGAAATTGTCTTCGTCGGCGGTGGCAAGGCCCGTATGGGAGTCGGTGCTTCCGATCATGCCGAACTGGTAGGGGTTGGCGCCGAGCCTTTGTTCCATCGCCAGTCCGCGCCGGAGAGCCGAGCGGGCGTATTCAAAGGTCAGCATGGACTTTTTCTTGGGCGTGTTGAAGGAGAGATTGGCCCGGTCCCAGGTTTCGTAGTCGGCGAACTCGTCGTTGGGCGAAAGGAACGGGTGGGTTTCTCCATCGCCCTTGATCTGGGTCACTTCGACGACGCGCTCCCATCGCATCCGACGCTCGGCGTAGTCCTTGTCGATCGGCGCTCCGTCCAGTGTGGTCTCGGCGAACATCAGCCCGTTGCTGACGTTCCCGTTATGCGGGATGGCCATCACCCGGCCTCCGGTCTTCTCCTCATAGGCCGCCAGGTATCGCCAGAGATCCTCCGGATCTCCGCTGTCCATGGACGAGAAGGGCACCACCTGGGACGTCTTGTCCGAACCGTCCCGAAACAGCACGTTGCGATGGAGATTGTTTCCCCCCGGCATCGAGGTCCACTCGTAGCCGATGAACGCAGTGAACTGGCCCGGGTCGTTGAACCGGTCGGCAACTTCGCCGACCTTCTCCCAGATCGACCGCTCCAGATCCGGAGGAACGTTCATGCCCTTCAACTCGTCGATCATCTCGGGGGTGACGCCCCCAATCAGGTATTTTTCCTTGTCCGGGTCCTCGATGGCCCCCATCGACATCAATCCGAACTCCATCAGGATCAGCTCCGTCCGATCCGTATCGATATAGTTCCGCCAGCGCCGACCCAACTTCGTTTCAGCGATGTCGGGCGAATCCGCGAACACCCTCGGAAAGATGCCCAGGAACTCGGCATGATCCGAGACGAGCAGGAAGTCCAGAGGCCGGGCCAGCCGAGCCTTGACGCCGCTCTGCGAAGTGACGGTCTCTCCTCGCGCGAATCGAAACGCCTTCTCAGGCGACAGCGTACGATTGCCGAAAGTGAACGCATCCGGCGACAGGTTCGTATGGAGATGGGTGTCGCCGAAGAAGACCTGCCGAGGGTAGTCGTGGGCGACGGGGGGGGAGTAGTCTGCTTGGTCCGCGGCCTGGGCCGGCCAGACGGGCAGGAGGAGGAGCACGAAGAGGAGGCCTGCCAGGGGTGCCGTCCCATTCGGATTGTGGTCGCTGGATCGGATTTGCATGGTGAGTCTGCCTGTTGGTTCATGGAGGGGGCAGTGGGTTTCTGATTCTAGCCCAATCAGGAATCCTCGGGACTTTCCGGGATCCCATTCGCCTGGCAGCCCCAGAAAACGATGAGCCCCCTTTTCGGGAGCTCGCCGAAGCTACCCATGAGAAAGCCCGTTATTCGAAGTACTGAACGCCATCGCAACCAGATTGAGAGCATGAGAATCACGTCGTTCTCGCCCAGAAGTGTCTGCGGAGGGCGTTCCAAGTCACGTTGGCTGGAATTCGGCGGGACTTTCCCAGCCATTCCTTTCTAGGCACGGGCTACATCGTGTCCACCGTGGCTCTGGACGAGGCGAGTGCCTCCGCTAGATGGTTGCCTTGTACTGAGTCGGGCTCAGCGAGAAATTGACACGAAATGACCCGCGCACGTCGAAAAGTTTCGGGGACTTGCGAAATCTGAAGACACGATAAAGATGATAGCGTTGGGCTTCCCTTTCGGAGACGTCTACTTCGTTGGTACTGACGAAGAACGGAGTCTGAGCTCCGTATTTGGTCGTCTTGACTTCGATCAACCGCTCTTTCCCCGACGTTTCGAACGAAAGTATGTCGAAGCCATCACCATCTCCACGGGTCTGCGAGACATGTTCGATCTTGGCCGCGAGTTGCTCTCGACCAGCTCCGACGAGCCGAGCGCGCTCGAATTCGAGGACGTAGCGTTCTCCCGCTGCACCGAGGGCTGAGTTGCTCGACTCTCTTCGCAGATAGTCGATTCGCGGACGTTTCCTGTCGGTGTCCATTGTTTCAACCGGCCTGGGTGCCTCCCGCACCAGGTCGACGGGTCGTCGTGGCGTCGGGGGATCGACCAGCGAGGAGAGAATATCGTCGAATGTCGGAGGGTTTGGAACCGCATCCACGTCCGCAGCGACGAGATCTTCGAGTTCGGCGGACGTCGAGAGCCGCGCGGTGACGACATCGAAGAGGAGGTATTGGTAGTTCGTGGCCGGCTTGTAGCCTTCGATGTACGGATAACCCAAATCGATCAGAACGGCGCTGATATTCTCATGCTTGTACTCGACGGCGCCTTCACTCCGATTGTCGAGCAACGGAAGAAGCGCTCTTCGATGTGCAGCCTTGCTATAGCTCTGCCCGCGAAGCTCGGCAGACCACATGTCGAAATAGTCAGCAACGACCGCTTCGACCTCTTCCCGCGACCATCCAGTAGCCAGGACGAATCTCCCCGCGCCTTCTCGCCTGGGACAGTTCGACTAAAACCGGGCGATGGGGCTTCAATTCGAGATGATCGTCGCAATCGGGAGTCGATGCGAGAGTTCAGCACTCATATCGCCGATCGGGCTCTTTCGACGAAGCGGCTCATGGAGTGGCGTCAGGGCCGCGTCGAGTTCTAGAGGGCCCTCGGTGCCCAATCAAGCCCTCCCCTCGGGTGTTCGAGGGCTCATCGTCTCGGCGGACCCGTGCCTACATTTCCCAGAAGCGGAGGGTGCTCCGGGTCGATATCCGCGATGCCGCCTTGGCTTGGCCGTGTCGTGGAGAACGACGGCCTTCGCATACCCCGGGTGGTTCAGATCGAATCGGAAATGGAATCGAGTGTTCATCTCGTCGTGGGCGATTTCCCCCTACCTCTTCTCTCCCCACAACCGGTTCGCTTCCGCCAGTACGTACTGTCTCACCGCCTCTGCCTCTTCTTCCGAAACGAACTGCGCGAAGCTGACCATGCCTCGCTCTTTCAGCACGCCTCCGCGCACGATGTCCTGCCAGATCGCGTGGACTTCGGGAGGGGAGTAGCGGAGGTCGGGGTTGAGGCCGCCGGTGCGGAGGCCGTCGCCATGGCAGTAGGCGCAGTGGCGCTGGTAGACGTCCTTGCCGCGGGCGATGGTTTCTGCGCTGGCGGTCGCGGGGGCGGGTTTCGGGAGCGGGCGGGTCTGGACTTCGCGGGGGGGGAGTTCCTGGTTTGCGCCGAGGGCGAAGACCAGGACGCGGGGGATGTTGGGGACCTTCCAGCCGTGGGCGACGACGCCGCCCTCCGCCGCGAAACCCCCTCCGAATCCGACGGCCTGGGCGATGTACTGCTTTCCGTCGAGCGAGAAGCTGATCGGCGGGGCCATCGCGCCGGTCTGTGTTTCATGGG
>DRKE01000436.1 GCA_011051925.1 Deltaproteobacteria bacterium | reverse complement strand
GATCCAACCTCTCCGCGACCTCGAGCAGACGACCCTCCGCCTCCTCGCCCCTCCCGTCGGCCCGGAGTTCCAGGCTGAGCTGCATCAGGCGCTGCAGATCGTCCGGATTCGCTTCGACGGCCTTGCGCAGCGTCTCGAGCTCTCGCTTCCGATCGCCTCGCGCACGATGGAAGTCGACGGCCTGATTGACGACCTCGGTATTCCCGGGAAATGCCGCCAGACATTCCTCGAATGCTTCGTTGGCCGCTTCGAGCGCCTGGCGGTGACGTTTCAGATTGGCACCGCGAACACAGAGATGAGCCCTGGCCCCGGGATCCCCGATGCCCTTTTCGTCGACCAGCTCGGCCATGAGATCCAGACGCGCCTGTGCCTCCTCGATCCGTTCCAATCGGATCAGGCTGTCCAGGACCATCTCGTGGATCGAGAGCTGGCTGGGATCCTCGTCGAGAAGCACCTCGAGATCTTCGAGCGCCGCCTCTTCCTTCGACATGTTGATCCGCGCCCGAGCGCGGATGCGACGGGCGGCACGATGTTCGGGCTCGACTTCCAGGACGGCCGTCGCGATCCGCTCGGCGTCGGGGGCATTGTCCGTCTTGAGGAAGGTCCGTGCGAGCAGGACACCACTCTTGACCGTGAAGGCCGGGTCGCGCATCGCCCGACGCAGGGGCCAGGTGGCCAGCGCGAGCTGCTTGTTCTGGATCAACGCATACCCGTACCAGTGTTCCCGCCGCGGGTCCGCCGGATCCTCTTCGACCGCGCCTCGCAGCAGCTCGACGGCCTCCCTCGTCTCCCCTTTGCGTAGAAGCTCCTGGGCCGCGGCCATCGGATCCTGCCGCGCACACGACACGATCATCAGCCCCGCCACGATGAAGCGCCCCCAACGATCCGCGACGAGACGGGGGTCGAGAGGCCGGCAGATCAGCCAGGGATGACGCAATCTCATGTCCCCTCGAGGATGCACGGTCTTCCGACCCGGAAATTCGCCTTCGCCCGGCCCCCCGCCTCTTCCACGGCGGGTCCGCGCCGCCCCATCCGGGGACGTTCGAAACCGGCTTTCCCCCCAAGGGCGAAACACTCTCGACCCTGGACTCGACTGACAGACCAAACAGACCTCAACAGACCCTACACCAGGAGAGCGTCGACCTATCGAATCCAACGACACTGCTCGAACAGGAAAAGAATCGCTTGACTTCGAACTTTCTCGCAGCATACGATGATCGCGACATCTTTGTCCATCCGGATCTTCGCATTCCGCCGGGATCCGAAGGACCGGACGGCGCTGGCCTCAGCGACGCTGGCGGAGGAGAGCGGAGAGGAGAGCGGAGCGGAAAGGCAGGATCGACCGGGCGACCTGGCCTGGTAGGGCAGCAAGGTTCAAGCAGTTTCCTCGACCCCACCGTGCGCCTTCCGGCCGGTTCACGCCAACGGGAACCGACGGGAGGACGCGGGAGCAAGGGAACGGACAAGGAACGGATAAACGGATAACGGATGAGGAACAACCAAGAGGAGTCTCCAATGGAATTCAAGAACTTAGGAACGCGGCAGCGCGTTTCCGTCCTGCAGACCGTGGTCCTGGCGATCGCCATGATCGGTCTGGCGGTGCCGGCACAGGCCGTCGTCGCGCAGTACACGGCGACCTACTTCGCCGGTCTCGGTGACGGGGGCAACCCGCCGACCACACCCTCGAATGCGCCCAACGGCCTGCCCGTGTGCAATCAGGGGCTTCAGCCCCACCTGAATGCCATGGTCCCGGCTGCGGGGTTCGCGGCGACCACCCCGATGGGTGGACTCAACTTCGCCGGGCCTTTCGCCTACGGAACACCCGGCCCGACCGGACCCGCGCCCTTCCAGAAGGCGGGCGTGGCGGGAATCAACGGGGCCGCCCAGTACGTGGCATCGACCTGCCTGGTCGCCTTTCCCGCTTCGGTCCTGCCGGCGATCCTCTTCGCCCGGACGCAGATGTCGTCCTTCACGTGGCCCGCTGAACCGGGTGTCCTCTCGCCGGGTGGCGGATATGGAACGGGCATGGCCTCGACGGCCGTCCCCGGAACCGGAATGGGATTCGTCTGGACCCGGGACTCGGCTCAGTCCCAGTTCATCTCGGCGATCGCCGGGCCGAACAAGTTCGGCGGCGGTGTTCCCGGGGACGGACAGGGCCGCGTCGATCTCGGCGTCAACACCCCCGGCAGTGGCATGTTCCTCGGATTCTGGAATACGGGTCCGCGCCCCTTCGGCCATGCCTACACGGGTGTCCCGACCTCGATGGCCACACCGAACGAGCCCTATCCGACGTTGAACCGGATCCAGAACACGGGGATCTTCACCCTGACCTCGATGACGAGCGTGATGGTGCCCGTCAAGCTGGACGTCGGGTTGTTCCCCTGGACGACGGGAACCGTCTACGCCAAGGACGCCGGCGGTCAATTCACGACGATCCGGACGAGCATGGGAACGGACGCTCGGAACGCAGCGGGAACGACCGGTGTGCTTCAGATCGTGTCGCCCTGGGAAGCCTCGCTCGAGCCCTTCCTGAATCTCTTCTTCGGCGGAACCGCACGGGTGAACTTCCAGTTCACGCCGGAACCGACGACGACGGGACTGCTCGCTTTCGGTGTCATGGGATTGGTGGCGGCCCATCGGGTGGGTCGACGACGACGCGCCTGAGCCATCCCCTGATCCGGCGAGACCGACAGGAGGCGAATGAGAGGGGAACCTCTCATTCGCCTCCGTGTTTCTGGTTCGCCCTTCTCCCCGTCCCGAGATCGCGAGCGCGCTCTTTTCCGACGTCCCGATCGTCCAGACGAGAATCAAGCCCGGGCGGCATCAGGGCCGGGCCCCGCTGGCTCCCGGGCGGACCGGTCCGGCCCGCGTCCCCGCGGCCGAGCCGGACCGTGGATCCGACAGGGCACGCTTCTCGCGCTCCAACATCGCTCTTTCAGTAGAGGCAAGCCCCTCGAGCCCCTCCAGGGCCGCCTGGATCAGGGCGGCTGCATCCCGTCTCCGGCCGCTGCGCGTGTAGACGCGCGCGAGTCTGACGATGGTCGGGACCCGTCGACGATCGAGATCGAGCGCCCGTTCGAGCAGCCGGATCGAACGCCGCTGGAGATCGCGGATCGCCGCGCGATCGACGGGCGGCGTCTCGGACTCGAGCTGATTGAGCAGATCACTCCGCCGGATCATGAGATCGACGTTGTCCGGGTCGAGTCGTTGGGCCCGGTCGTAGTTCTCGAGTGCGCCCGACCAGTCTCGACGCTGGATCCGAACCGCAGCCAGGCCCGAGACGGCTTCGGCCGAAGGGCGCCGAGCCAGGCTCTCGCGATATTCCTTCTCGGCGGCATCCGGGTTTCCGGCCTGGAGGTAGCTGTTGGCCAGGACCAGATGATCCGAATCGCTGTCGCGCCCGGTCCACTCGAGGCGGGCAATCGCATCTCGCGCTCGATCGAGACTCCGAAGGGTGATGCCGGAAAGCGTGACCGTCCGCTCGAACTGCTCGTGGACGGTCACCGCCAGGGCGATCGACCCGCCGATCCAGACGACACGCCAGCCCCAGCGCCCCAGGCCGACGGAGGCCTCTGCCTTTCCGGCAGCGAGCCCGGGATCATCTCGCAGGAGTGCCCGAGCCACATGCCCGTCACGGAGCTTCCATATTGCGCCATCGAGCGCGAAATGATGGATGTTGACGACGGCAAAGAGCAGCGTGCCGAGCCCGGCAGCCCAGGAGGGCGCCCCCAACCAGTCGGGCAGGAAGAGCAACCCGGGAAAGATCGTCACGAAAGCGCCTGCGAGGAGCGCCTTCCCGAGATAGGTCCCGGTCCGGATTCCCGGGTCGATGCGTCTTGCGTAGTGGGTCGTGATCCAGAGATATTGCGCGCTGTGCGCCGCGGAGATCCAGATGGCGGCGAAGGGCAGCAGGCCTTCCGCGTCCGTTCCGGACCAGAAGAAGAGCAGGGCGGGAACGACGAACCAGAGCGCCTGGGCGGCGACCAGCGAGACCACTGACACGAGTGGCCATCCCCTCACGCCCCGACGGACCAGTCCGACGAACGCGCCGACCACGGAACCGACGTAGATCATGAGGACGACGGGAAAGACCACCGACACGAGAGCAGACGGAATGCCGACCGGGATGACCCGATAGATCCTGGCCGCCTGGAGGCCGGAGGCCGGTACGTGGTTCGAGTTCTCGACGTGGATGGACAGAAGCGCGAGAAGAAAGGACAGGACGAAGCTGACGTACAGAAGGCGTTTCACGAGCGGTGTCACCTCGACACCTCGCCGTCGAAGGATCGTCAGCGCGACGCCGTAGTTCTGGCCGCCGATATGCCAGGGACTCCAGCTCACGTAGAGGGTGAGCAGCGCGGACCCGATGGGAATCGAGTAGATGCCCGCGAGGAAGACGAGAGCGAGGATGCCCGTCAGGTAGTAGGCGAACAAGGCATAGCGCTGGCGCTGGGAACGCTCTTCGTAGACCCGCAACAGCGTTGCCCCGTAGTGCGGCACGCTCACGAGGATCGAGATCAGTGTCACCAGGAGAACCGGCCAGCCGACGAACCCCGTGCGGACGCTGATGATCAGCAGCAGTGGCAGGGTCATCAGATAGGCCAGGCCCGAGCCGACGAGCATGTCGACGAAGGGCCCCACCAGCCACGGGGACGCCGACATCGGGGTGTCGCGGATCGACCGGGACACCTCAGGACGCTCCCGGCCTGTTCCAGGACGGGGGGCCCATGGAAGCCCGAAAGGAATGTCGCCCCGGTCGTGCTGCAGAGGCCGCAGATGTCGTCGACGACGTCGTGGATGACCCGGAGCGCCGTCCGGAGGCCAGCCCCCGCCGGACCGCAGTCGCTCGGATGGGCGTCGGAAGGACCATGCCGAGACCCTTCAAGGACTCAATCGAACTCACCCAGGGGACGCTTCAGGTACTCGACCGGTTCACCCAGATAGAACTCGTAGCTCTCGGCCAGTTTTCCGTGGCGAGCCCCCGAGACCACCAGATCCGGCAACAGGAACGGACTCGAAAGAACGAAGAAGGCGCCGCCGATCCCGATCCGGAGGATCGAGAAGGGCCTGACCACGGCCAGGTCGACCGCCACGGCGAGAGGCCGGGATCCCAGCGAGATCAGATCATCGACCGTCCCGTCGGCCCTGGCAGGGCTCGCATGCCCCACCAGCCCGACCGTACCGACGACCAGAAGCCCCCGGATGACGACACGACGGATACGAAACCGGCCCATGACATTCCCCCGACGTCGGTGCTTGCCGCGAGGGTAGCGCCGAGCCGAACGCTTCCAAACCCGGCGGGGATCACGCGACGGACCCCGCCCGGCTCACTTCGCCCAACGCCACTCGAACGAATAGGTCGTCAGGAAACGGGTGCCCGGCAGACTCCGGGAAGCCTGATCGCCATCCAGGGTCGAGCGGGAGACGGCCTCGATCGCCCAGGTCGCCAGCAATGGATGGGGCATCTCGAGAACGCGGATGTCGCGGGTCCTCCCGTTTTCCCCGATCCGGAAGGAAACCACGACCCGCCCGACGATTCCCGAGCGCCGCGCATATTCGCTATAGCGTGGCGACGCGATCTCCATCGCGGGTGGCGGAGGGAAGAACTCCTCGGAGGCAACGCCGACGACCCGCCTCACGGAACCCGTCGGGTGATGTCTCGTGGAATCGGCGTCGGGCGAGAAGAAATCGGCGATCAGCCGCCGATGGGCCGAGGCCAGTTCCTGTTGACCGAGCCTTTCGTAGCAGCGCTGACGTAGAACCGTCGACTCCCTTGCGTAGGCGCCCAGCTGCCGCTTCGCTTGCGCTCGGTCGAGCGAAGCGAGGGCCTTCTCGCATTGTCCGCGATGGGCCTCTCCACGAGCAGCCTCGACCGCCAGGAGCCGTTCGTGCTCACGCAGCCGATCCCACAGGGTCGTCAAGCACCCGGCCTGGCCGAGCACGACCAGAAAGAGCGGCAACACGCGCCGAAACCGCTTCAGGGCACCCGGCCGGCCCCGAACGCTCACGGCAGGCACCCCTCCGTCTCGCGCGCGATCAGCCACTCTTCGTGGGCCGGAATCACATAGAGTGCGATGGCAGAGTGGGGAAGCGAGATCCGGGCTTCCCCCCCACGGCAATCCCGATTGGCCTCGACATCGAGTTCCATCCCCAGGTCCGAAAGCCCGCCGAGGATCCGCTCGCGCATCGCCGCACCGTGTTCACCGATGCCGCCGGTGAAGACGACGGCGTCCGTGCCGCCCAACACGCCGAGCGCCGCACCGATCCCGCGTCGAACGCGATGGGCAAAGAGCGCCAGGGCGAGCGTGGCGCGTTCATGTCCCGCCGCCGCCGCCGCCTCGACCTCGCGCAGGTCGCTCGACACGCCGGAGACCCCCAACAGCCCCGATCGATCGTTCAGGAGGGCCTTGACACGCTCGGGTCCGAGCTCGGGACGTGCCGCCAGATCCAGCACGACGGCCGGATCGACGTCTCCCGAACGCGTTCCCATCATCAGACCCTCGAGCGGGGTCATGCCCATCGACGTGTCGACGGAACGACCGTTGCGAACCGCGGCAATCGAGCAGCCATTGCCGAGATGGCACGTGATCACCCGGAACGATCCGGACGTTCTTCCGAGTCGTTCCGCCACACGCTCGGAAGCGAAACGATGGGAAGTTCCATGAAAACCGTAGCGGCGGATTCCATCGCGCTCGAAGAACTCCCAGGGCAGCGCATAGAGAAACGCTTCGGGCGCGAGACTCTGATGGAAGGCGGTGTCGAAGACCGCGACATGGGGAATGTCGGGAAAGATCTTCAGGGCTTCACGGATCCCGAGCAGAGCCCTCGGATTGTGGGCAGGAGCGAGCGGGACCTGCGACTCGATCGCGTGCAGTACCGCCTCGTCGATCCGGGTCGCCTGCATGAACCGGGCACCCCCATGAACCACGCGATGCCCCACCGCGTCTGGCCGGAGCCCGGAAAGAACCTCGTGCGCCTCCAGCCAGACGGCAGCAGGATCCTCGACACCCTGCCATTCGCCCGCCCGGAGGGGTTCCTCCGCGGGAAGTCCGAAGAAGCCCCAGCGGAGCGAGGAACTTCCGCTATTGATCGCGAGAACCCTCACGGTCCCTTCGTCAGTTCTTCTTCAATCGATCGTTCGAGCGTCGATGCCAGGACGTCCGCCTCTTCCTCTGAAAGCACGAAGGGCGGAGCCATGATGACGACGTTGTCGAAGCCGGGCGTGGTGTTGGCCGTCCGACCGAGAAGGACGCCGTCGCGCGCGCAGCGGGCGACGACCGCAGCCGACCGATCCGAGGCGATCGGCTGCCGGCTCGCATGGCTCTCGACGAGTTCGACGCCGATCAGCAGCCCCCGCCCCCGGACCTGCCCCACGTGGGGATGCTTTTCCAGTCGGCGCAGACGATCCAGCAGGGCCTCGCCCGTCTTCGCCACCCGATGGATCAGGCCTTCGCGTTCGATGATCTCGATATTCCGAAGCGCGACGGCCGTCGCCACGGGATGTCCGCCATAGGTGTTGATATGCCGGAAATGCCGCAGATCGCCCGCTTCTCCATCGAAGGCGTCGAAGATCTCCTGCCGAGCGACCATCGCGGCCAGGGGTTGATAGCCGCTGGCGATGCCCTTGCCCAGGGTGAGCAGGTCGGGCTCGATCCCCGCTCTCCTGTGTGCGAAGGAGATGCCCGTCCGACCGAATCCCGTCACGACTTCGTCGACGATCAGCAGCACGCCGTGGTACGTGCAAACCTCGCGAACCCGGGGAAGATAGTCGTCCGGGGGAACGAGGATGCCCCCCCCGGCGATGATCGGCTCCATGATGAAGGCCGCCACCGTCTCGGCGCCCTCGCGCGCGATCGCCCGTTCGAGCTGGTCGACACAATCGTGCGTGATCCTGTACGGGTCGGGCGCGTCGACATGGACGAAGCCCGGCGCGAGCGGCTCATAGAGCATCTTCCGCTCCGCCTGTCCCGTCGCCGCGAGCGCACCGAACGTGTTGCCATGGTAGCCGCGATAGCGCGCGATGATCTTGAAACGTCCGGGCGAACCGGTCTGGGCATGGTATTGGCGAGCGATCTTGAAGGCCGCTTCATTCGCCTCGGAACCGCTATTCGTGAAATAGACACGACCTTCGTAGCCGAGCATCGCGGTCAATTTCCCGGCCAGCCGCGCGGCCGGCGCCTGGACGAAGGTCCCGGGCAGGTAGGGCAGGCGGGCCATCTGTTCGCGTGCGACATCCGCGAGTTCTTCTCGTCCGTAGCCGACGTTGACGCACCAGATTCCGGCCACGCCATCGAGGAGCCGATTCCCCTCCCTGTCGATCAGATGGACCCCCTCGCCGGAGATGATCTGCGCCGGTCGGTTGGCAGCGATCCCGCGATGTTGCCGCAGCGGGTGCCAGAGGCTGTCGAGCTCCCGTACTGTCAGGTCATCTGGATCAGCCATCCTCTTTCCTCGCGATTCGATTCCGATCGGAAACCGTCTCGTCGCCCGGGATCGGGGTTTTTGAGACGGCTGCCAGACTATATCATTCCCCGACGGAACGAAGAGCCCCCGACGAAGGGTCGGTTCCGGATGCGCCGGAAGTTCGAACCTCTTCGAACCAGTAGCCGATTGCGGGGGAATGGATGGGAATCGACGAGACGATCGACCGCGCTTTCGCCCCGGTCGCGAAGGCCTTTTCGGACGTCATCTTCTTCTCCATTCGCGTGGGCGAGACCGACCTGCAGCTGATCGTCTTGTGGCTGGTCCTCGGCGCCGCGTTCTTCACCGTCTACCTCCGCTTCATCAACGTTCGGGGCTTCATGCATGCCCTGCGGCTCGTCCGGGGGGACTACACGGACGGGAGCGATCCGGGAGAGGTCTCCCACTTCCAGGCGCTCGCGACGGCCATTTCGGGCACCGTCGGCGTCGGAAACATCGCTCACGTCGCCGTCGCCATCTCCGTCGGTGGGCCCGGCGCGGCCTTCTGGATGTGGATCGCCGGACTGCTCGGAATGGCCTCGAAATTCGCCGAATGCACCCTGGGCGTGAAATACCGGAGAGAGAATCCCGACGGAAGCGTTTCCGGGGGCCCGATGTTCTATCTGGACCGGGGACTCGCCGAACGGAACTGGCCTCGTCTCGGCCGGGCCATGGCGATCTATTATGCCGTCTGCATCATCATCGGCACCCTCGGCGTGGGAAGCATGTTCCAGTCGAACCAGGCCTACGTCCAGTTCGTCAACGTGACCGGAGGCGATACCAGCTTCTTCGCGACGCGAGGATGGTTCTTCGGGGTCCTGCTCTCCGCCATCGTCGGCGTCGTGATCGTGGGCGGCATCCGCAGTATCGCCCGGGTCGCCGGCCGACTCGTGCCCTTCATGGCTCTCCTCTACATCGCCTGCGGTCTCTTCGTGATCCTGGCGAATGCGAGTGAGATTCCCCGGGCCTTCGGCCAGATCGTGACCGGCGCCTTCACCCCGAGAGGCACGACGGGAGGCATGCTGGGCGTGCTGATCCTCGGCTTCCGACGTGCCGCCTTCTCGAACGAGGCGGGCATCGGTTCGTCCTCGGTGGCCCACTCCGCCGTTCGTACGGGCGAACCCATCACCGAGGGTTTCGTTGCCCTGCTCGAGCCCTTCATCGATACGATCATCGTCTGTTCGATCACGGCCCTCGTGATCACCGTGACCGTCTACGATCCCGACCTGCCCTTCGAAGGCATGAGCGGCGTCGAACTCACGTCCTCTGCGTTCGCCAGCGTGATCCCCTGGTTCCCGATTCCCCTCGCCATCGTCGTGATGCTCTTCGCCTATTCGACGATGATCGCCTGGTCGTATTATGGACTCGAGGGCTGGATCTACCTCTTCGGCCCCGCCCGCCGTACGAAACTGACCTACAACGCCATCTTCTGCGTGTCGGTCGTGCTGGGTTGTACGACCCGGCTCGGCACGATCCTCGATTTCTCCGACGCGATGATCTTCGCGATGGCCCTCGCCAACATGCTCGGGCTCTACTTCCTCGCTCCGGTCGTGCGCAGCGAACTCGCATCCTATCAGGCGCGCCTCGCATCGGGCGAGATCGCCCCGAAGCGCTGAATCGGGGCCCGACACCCTCACGCTTGCCGGATGACGCTCCGGGGTGCACAATGACGGGGATCCCCTTTCGTGCTGGAGAGCCCCCCATGGCACAATGGCACTACGATCGTCTCAACGCACAAGACAACGCGTTTCTCCTCTTTGAACGGGGAAACGTCCGGATGCACGTCGCGTCGACCAACATCTTCGACATCGGCCCCCTGCGGTCCGAAAGCGGCGGTATCGACTTCGACCTCGTCAAGCGGGCAACGGAAGGTTCCCTGCATCTCGTACCGCGATATCGGCAACGGGTCCATGAGATCCCGATCTTCAAACACGCCGTCTGGGTGGACGATCCCCATTTCGAACTCGACTATCATGTCAGGCATACGGCCCTGCCCCGGCCGGGCTCCCTCACCCAGCTGAAGAAGCTGGTCGCTCGGATCATGGCCCAGCCCCTCGACCGGAAGCGACCGCTCTGGGAGACCTGGTTCATCGAAGGCCTCGAGGGTGGCGACCAGTTCGCCATGGTCACCAAGATCCATCATTGCATGATCGACGGCGCCTCGGGGGTCGACCTCGCGAACATCCAGTTCTCGACTTCACCCGAGCCACCACGCCTCGAGCAACCGCCCCCCTTCCATCCCCGACCCGCCCCGCGTCGACTCGAACTCTTCCTGAACGAGTCGCGCCGCCAGGCCGGGATTCCGCTCGAGATCGCCCGGGATTTCCGACGCTTCACACAGGAGACCGAGGATCTCCGCTCCGAAATCGAGACGCGGGTGAACGCCCTGACCCGACTCTTCGGGATGGGCCTGCGCGCCGACGAAACACCGTTGAACGGCCGGGTCGGCCCCCATCGCCAATTCGATTGGCTTTCATGCCGACTCGACGACCTGAAATCCATGAGAAAGGGCCTCGGTTGTTCGATCAACGACGTCGTTCTCACGATCGTGACCGGCGCCGTCCGTCACTACCTGCTCGAAAAGGGATCCGATGTCGAAACGATCGAGTTCAAGGTCTCCACTCCCGTGTCCGTTCGACAGGAGAAACGGCGCGGCGAGCTCGGCAACGACGTTTCCTCCTGGGTGATCGCTCTTCCGATCGACGAGTCCGATCCGAAGCGCCAGGTCCAGATCATCCGCGAGACGACCGAGGAGCTGAAGGAATCGAACTCCGCGATCGGCGTCCAGATGATCACCCAGGTCCAGGAGTGGACGCCTTCCACCCTGCTCTCCCTGGGCGCACAGGCCCTGTCGGGCCCGATCAACACGATCGTGACGAACGTACCCGGCCCCCAGGTTCCCCTCTATTTCCATGGCGCACGGCTGCGCGCGATCTATCCGGCCGTCCCGCTCCTGCAGGGAATGGGGCTCGGGATCGCCCTCACGAGCTACGCGGGAACGATGGGCATCGGCTTCAACGCCGATCCGGACATCGTTCCCGACCTGGAACGGTTCGTGACGCATTTCAAGGAGTCGCTCGCTCGGGTCGCCCGCGTGGCCCATGTCGAGATCGGCCCGGTCAGCGACGACATCAACGAGGTCCAGGCGACGCTCGATTGACCATTCATCGTGGCGGTCCGATCCCCGCGCGGAAGGGTTCCGCCACGCCCGATGGTGATTCCTGGCCGCCGGCCCATCCCCACGACTCGATCGAAGAGATCTCTCCCGGATCGTCCCGGGCCCGGACCGGTCCCGGGTCAGTCCGCTCCGGAAGTCGATGGAGACCGGTCGCGCTCGCCGCCTCCCTTCACGATATTCGTCGCCAGGGCGAGCATGGAGGCCACGTCGCTCAGATTCGCTGGCACGACGAGCGTGTTGCCTTCCTTCGCGAGTTCTCCGAACTGCCCGACATATTGTTCGGCCACGCGGAGCTGCATCGCCTCGACACCGCCGGGTGAATCGAGAGCCGCTGCGACCCGCCGCAGGCCTTCGGCCGTCGCCGTCGCGACCGCCTCGATCGCTGCGGCCTGACCCTCCGCTTCGTTGATCTGCTGCTGCCGATTCGCCTCGGATTGCTTGATGATCTTCTGCTTCTGGCCTTCCGCGCGATTGATCTCCGCGTCGCGCACCCCCTCCGACTCGAGGATGACGGCACGCTTCTCGCGTTCGGCCCGCATCTGCTTCTCCATCGCGGCGATGACATCATCGGGTGGATTGATGTTCCGGATCTCGTACCGGAGGACCTTCACGCCCCAGGGATCGCTGGCCATGTCGACCTCGCGAACGACATTGGAATTGATCAGGGCGCGTTCTTCGAAGGTCCGATCGAGATCGATCTTCCCGATCTCGCTCCGAAGGGTCGTCTGGGCGAGCTGTGAGATCGCGAACTGATAGTCCTGGATTCCATAGGACGCACGCTGCGCATCCAGGATCTGCATGTAGAGGACCCCGTCGACACCGACCTGCACGTTGTCCTTCGTGATGCAGACCTGCTCCGGGATGTCGATCGCCATCTCCTTCAGGGAATGGCGATAGGCGATCCGATCGACGAAGGGGATCAGGATGTGGAAGCCGGCGCGCAGGGTCCGGCTGTATTTCCCGAGATTCTCGATCACGTAGGCCTGCTGCTGCGGCACGATCGTGGCGGTCTTCGCGACGACGACGATCGCCAGGATGACCAGGCCGATGACGGCAATCGTGAAGAGTTCCATGTCCGGCTGCCTCCTTCTTGCTGGATTCCTTCGTCCTCGGTCTATTCCGAGGCCAGACGGATCTCGAGAACGAGTCCATCGGCGCGTTCGACGAGACAGGATGCTCCTTCGGGAATCGGCTCGGTACCGGCGTTCCTGCCGGTCCAGTCCGTCCCCCGGAGCCGCACATGCCCCCTGCCACCGACCGGAATCGGCTCGATCGCCACGGCTCGCTCCCCTTCGACCCCCTCGCGCACGCTCGCATCAGGAGGCGGACGAAGCCATTTGTAGGCTCGCTGCCGGAAGAAGACGAGGGAGGCCATCGCCAGAAGGGCGAAGACGATCCATTGGATCCAATACGGGAACTCGAAGCCCACGAGATCGAGCAGGCCGACCAGGAATGCGGAGACACCGAGAAAGACGAAATAGAACTCGAAATCGACGAACGTCAGTTCCGCGACGAGCAGCAGGGCGCCGACCGTGATCCATCCCCACCAAGGCATGCCACACCCCCCTGCAAGGCGACGCTATCCATCTGACGATAACACAGATGGTGGAGCAGACCGACGAACACAGGATGTCGGAGGTCCGTTATAGTTCCGTTTCGAGAGCGACCCGGTGGAGATCCTGGATGATGCGACGACGACGGCTCGGGCCCCTTGCAATCCTGTGCGGAGCGACTTCCCTGTTCCTTGCGTGCCAGACCCGGGTTCCGCCGCCATCGGAAATCCAGTCCATCCAGACGGCACATGACGCCTATCGCGCCTACGAACGCGGCGACTGCGATACGGCCCTGGCTCTTTCGGATCCGCGCAGCCTCGACCTCTGGCCCTTCAACGAAGTGCGTCACTCGATGCTGCTGCTGCATGGCTTCTGCCTCGAACTCGAGGGGAGGAAGGAGGATGCGAAGGACATCTATCGACGGATTCTCGTCGAGATACCCGACTCGTGGGCTGCCAGCGACGCGCGCGAGCGGCTCCATGCACTGAAACAGGAGGAAGCGGATCCCGATCGTGCGCGCCGCGCCGAAGCCGCGAGGAAGCGGCGCGAATCCGGGGCGATGGAGGGCCCGGGCCGGACGCCGATCGAACGCGTGCCTGCAGAATACCCTCCACTCGCCCGGGCGACGGGACTCGAGGGATACGTCGTGGTCGAGTTCGGAATCTCCCGGAGCGGGGACACGGTCGACCCGATCATCGTCGAATCCTCGCCGCCCTTCATCTTCGACGGCGCGTCTCTCCGAGCCGTTCGTCGCTGGCTCTACACGCGCGGGCCGGCGGAAGATGCCGATCGGCGGCAATGGATCCGGATCGTCTTCAAGAACAAGGGCTACCCGGATTCCCCGGCCCGGGAATCCTCTCCGCCCGAGGCGCCCGCGGATTCCTGATCGGGTCGTTCGCCGTTTCGTTCAGCCCACTCCTGGAGAGCATATCGATAGGCGGCAGCTCTCGGTGGGAGCCCCTTCCCGAGAAAGCGCCGACGCTGCTCTTCGACCAGCGCCTGGAAATCCGGGCTCGGTCCGGCGTCCCCTTCGAGGTTGTCGACGCTCAGATGGAAGGGCACCCTGCAGGCGTCCGAGAAGATCCATTCCAGGGCCTGCGGCGCCGCTTCCACACGTTCGAAGGCGCGCTGTTCGTCCGCGTTCCGACCGTCGGGGACATACCAATAGCCGTAGTCTTCGAGACGCCGCCGCCTCTGCCCGGCAAGACACCAATGGGCAACCTCGTGCAGGGCGCTTGCCAGGTAGTCCTCCCGGTAGACGATCCGATGGGGAAGACGCCCGGGATCCGGGGAGGGGAGGTAGACGGGCTCTTCCCCTCCGCCAACGAGGACCGTCCGATGTTCCTCGAAGAAGCATTCGCGAAAAATGCCTTCGAGGTCGGCGACCTCGATCGCCCCGCGGCCTGACAGGGAATCGGCTTTCAAGAAGATGTCCCCTGGCGCATCGTGATGGGAGCGGGTTCTTCCGGAATCTGTCAGTCCGAAAGAAGCTCCTTCGCGATGATCAACTTGCGGATCTCGGTCGTTCCCGCGCCGATCTCGAGCATCTTGATGCCCCGGTAGAGTCGGTTGATCTCCGTTTCCCAGACGTAGGCGACTCCACCATGGATCTGCGCAGCATGATCGAGCACGCGATTGAGCGAGTCCGCCGCGACCATCACGGAGGTCGCGGAAATCCGATGGACCTCGCCCCGGCCTCCCTCTCCCGGCGGAAGATCGTTCAGCGCGGAGAGTGCGTAGTAGTTGTAGACCCGCATCGTATCCACCAGAGCGGACATCTCGGCGAGGCGTGACTGGATCATCTGGAAATTCGCGATGGGTTCACCGAACTGCACGCGTTGTTTCGCATGCTCGACCGAGAGTTCGAGCGCGCGTTCCGCCATTCCGACGCAGATCGGCGCGATCGTGGCCCGTTCGAGATCGAGGCCGCTCATGACGCATTTCACGCCCTCGTTCTCCCGGCCGACGACGTTCCCGACCGGTACGCGGCAATCGTCGAAGGCCAGTTCGCCGGTCTGGGATCCGCGAAACCCCATCTTCGTCAACTTCTGGGCCACGGTCACGCCCGGACTGTCCATCTCCACGATCAGGGCGGTGATCCCCTGCGAGCCCCTGGCCGGGTCGGTCTTCACGTAGAGCAGGCAGAGATCGGCGACCGGCCCGTTGGTGATGAAGAGTTTCCGACCATTGACGACGTAGTGGTCCCCGTCCCGAATGGCCGTCGTCGCCATCGACCCCAGGGCGTCCGAACCGGCCCCGGGCTCCGTCAACCCGAGGCACCCGATCAGCGTCCCGTTCGAGAGGCCGGGGATGTAGCGTTCGATCTGCTCCCGGTTTCCATTGCGGAGGATGTTGTTCAGACAGAGATTCTCGTGCGCGACCCAGGAGAGGCCGAGGGCGTAGTTCCATCGGGAGAATCCCTGCAGGACCAGACCGCTCGAGAAGAGGTCGAGCCCGGCACCTCCGAGTTCCGTCGGAACCGTGATCCCGAGATAGCCCTCGCGACCCAACGCTCGAAAGGCCTCATCCGGCCACCATTCCTCATCGTCCATTCGCCGCGCGAGCGGCGCGAGTCGTTCGCGGCCATAGCGATCGGCCGCGTCCAGGATGATCTGCTGATCCTCGCTGAGAGTGAATCCCGCCGACATCCGATCCTCCGATTCCACGCCATCCCCA
This sequence comes from Deltaproteobacteria bacterium, assembly GCA_011051925.1. Classification (GTDB taxonomy): domain Bacteria; phylum Myxococcota_A; class UBA9160; order UBA9160; family UBA4427; genus UBA4427. Next base: position 8,354 of record DRKE01000436.1, on the reverse strand, counting down.
TATCGAGGCAAGCTCAATAGTAGACGGATTCATCCGGATATCCAACGCAACCAACTTGACAATATTGCTTTTTTTATTGAGTCTATCTCAGTATGCAATCGAGCCTTCCCATCCGCCGGCGGACCCGACGACCCCGGGCCGAACGCGAAGCGGAGATCCTCGAAGCCGCCCGCGCCGTCTTCGCCGAAAAGGGCTACGGCGCGACCGCGGTCGCCGAGATCGCGGCTCGAGCCGGCGTCGTCGAAGGCACGGTCTACAGCTACTTCGAGAGCAAACGATCCCTTCTCATCGCCGTCATGAAGAACTTCTTCGAGGCGTTGATCGCCGAGACCGCATCCGGCCTGAGCGCGATCCGCGGAACCGAAAACCAACTCCGCTTCGTGATCCGCAGACAACTCGAGACCTTCACTTCCGATCTGGGATTGTGTCGAGTGATCATCAGCGAAGCCCGGCCCGACATCGCGCTCTATGACGAAGCCATTCTCGATCTGAATCGCCGGTACACGGGCCTGGCCCTCGCCGTCCTCGAGGAAGGCGTGGAAAACGGGACCCTTCGAAGCGACATCGTGCCGAGCGTGATCCGGGATCTCATCTACGGAGGGATCGAACACGCGGTCTGGCGGTCCATCTTCACCCACCGGGAGATCGACGTCGAGGCGCTCACGAACCAGCTCTCCGATGCCCTCCTCGGCGGGATCGTGCGCGAGTCCTCCTCGCGCATGGTGGATTCCGATCCAGGCGGAGAGGCCCGAGCGCGGGACACGATCACGCGACTCGAGCGGGCGGTCGAACGCCTCGAGGCCCGCCTGGAATCGCCGTCCGTCCGGACGGCCGGAGACACGCCATGACGAAGGTTCCCGGAATCGGGAAGGTGCTGATCGCGAACCGCGGAGAAATCGCCGTCCGCGTTGCAAGAACGCTCCGACGGCTCGAGATCACCTGCGCGGCGCTCACGCATCCCGACGACACGGGGAATCCGGCCGCGGCATTCGTCGACGAAGCCTGTCCGGTCGAGGGAGAATCCGCGATCTCGGCCTACCTCGACATCGACCAGATCGTTTCGATCGCGAAACGGATCGGCGCCGATGCGGTCCATCCCGGCTATGGATTCCTCGCGGAGAACGCCGACTTCGCGGAGGCGGTGGAGCGAGCCGGAATCCGCTGGGTCGGCCCCGCCCCGGAGACGATCCGCTTGATGGGAGACAAGATCGAATCCCGGCGCTTCGCCGCTGCTCACGGCATTCCCGTCACGCCCGCAGCCAGCGAGGAGGACGACCCGGCGAGCTTCTCCGAGCGTGCGAAGGAGATTGGATTCCCACTCCTCATCAAGGCGGCAGCGGGTGGGGGAGGAAAGGGAATGCAGATCGTTCGGCACCCTCACGAGCTGTCCCACGCGATCGACCTCGCTCGCTCCGAAGCAAAGCGTTATTTCGACGACGACCGGATCTTCGCGGAGCGCTACCTGGACGAACCCCGTCATGTAGAGGTCCAGATCATGGCGGACGAACACGGCCACGTCGTCCATCTCGGGGAACGCGACTGTTCGATCCAGCGAAGGTTCCAGAAACTCATCGAGGAGTCACCCGCACCCGCGATTGAAGAGGATCTCCGGGAGCGGATCCGGGCCCAGGCCGTTCTGCTCGCCCGGGCGGCCGGCTACCGGAATGCCGGAACGGTCGAGTTCATCGTCGCCCCCGATGGCGAGTCCTGTTTTCTCGAGATGAATACCCGCCTCCAGGTCGAACATCCCGTCACGGAGATGGTGACGGGAATCGATCTCGTCGAGGAGCAGATCCGGGTGGCAGCCGGCCATCCGCTCTCTTCGGGTCAGGACGAGATCCGCTTCGAGGGTGCCGCCATCGAATGTCGGATCTGCGCGGAGGATCCGGAACGGGATTTCCAGCCCGCGGTCGGGCGGATCCTGCTGCTGCGCCCGGCGAAGGGGCCGGGCATCCGATTCGATGGCGGAATCGCCGAGGGACAGGACGTCACCGCCGCCTTCGACCCGATGCTCGCCAAACTGATCGTCCACGGACGCGACCGGGAGGAGGCCATCGTCCTCGCACGACAGGCCCTCGCCCAGACCGTCATTCTCGGTTGCACGACGAATCTCGCCTTCCTCGAACGCGTCCTCGCCCATCCCGACTTCATCTCGGGACGCGTGGAAACCGGCTTCATCCCGGCCCATCGAACCGATCTGGCCCTTCCGCCCCTCGCCGAAGAGGAACGCGCGGCCCTGCTTTCCGTGGCCGCGCTGACGGATCGTGATTTCATGGCATCCGTGGAGGCGGTTCCCGAACCCTACGCGTCGATGGGCGACTGGCAGAACTGAGGAGGGGACATGGCAACCGAGTTCGATCTCGAGGGACTCTGCAGTTCCGTTCTTCCCGTCCACGGCCAGGACGCGCTCGTCCTCTCGATCGATGGACGCCCCTTTCGGGTCGGCCTGACGCCCGGACGGGCGACCGGCGAAGTTGTCCTCGAGTTCGGGGAAGAGCGGGAAAGGGTCTTTGCCGTCCAGCGTGGCGGGATCCATTTCATCCATTTCCGCGGTCGCGCCCATCGCGTGGAAGCGATCGATGCCCTGGCGCGCGCCCGCAAGCGGGCCGTCGCGGAAAGCGGCGAGGAAAGCCTCCTCGCCCCGATGCCCGGCGTCGTCGTCCGTGTGGCCGTCGAAGCCGACGAAGAGGTCGAAGCCGGCGATCTCCTGATGGTGATCGAAAGCATGAAGCTCCAGACCTCGATCCGCGCGCCCCACGACGGACGGGTCGCGGAGATCTGTCTCGGAACGGGTGCCTCCTTCGAACAGGGCGCCACCCTCGTTCGACTCGAAACACGCGACGAGGATTCCGAGGCGGAACAAGCGAAAGAACGGGAGCGATGATGCGAAGAATCGAAAGCCGGATCGATCCCCGCGGCGAAGAATTCAAGCGCTTTCGGGCTGCGAACCTCGAGCGCGTCCGCGAATTCCGCCGACGCCAGCACGATGCCCGCTTCGAGCGCCGCCAACGTGACCTCGACCGGCTCGCGCACCACGGAAAGACCTTCGTGCGAGATCGGATCAAGCAGCTGCTCGACCCCGGAACCCCCTTCCTCGAGTTCTCGTCGCTCGCCGCCAACACGGAATACGATGGAGAAGCGAAGAGCGCGAGTGTCGTCACGGGCATCGGCATCGTCGCCGGACACGAAACGATCATCCGCGCCGACGACCCGAGCATCAAGGGAGGCGCCTGGTATCCGCTCACGGTGAAGAAGAACGTCCGCTGTCTCGACATCGCGATCGAGAATCGATTGCCGGTCATCCACATCTGCGATTCGGCCGGAGGGTTCCTGCCCCTCCAATCCGAGCTCTTCGCCGATCGGATTTCTGCGGGACGGATCTTCCGCAACCAGGCGATCCTCTCCAGGATGGACATCCCCCAGCTCGCCCTGGTCTTCGGCCACTGCACCGCGGGCGGCGCCTACATCCCGGCACTCAGCGACTATGCCGTCATCCTCCGCGGAAACGGCGGGATCTTCCTCGGCGGCCCGCCCCTCGTGAAGGCCGCCACCGGGGAGATCGTCGATGCCGATACACTCGGTGGCGCCGACCTCCACACGCGAACGAGCGGCGTCGCCGACTACGCGGCCGACTCCGAGGAAGAGGCGATCCTGCTGGGCCGAGAGATCGTTTCCACGTGGCGACAGCCCGGGAAACCGGGCCTGGAAGAAGACCCGGTGGCGGCCGAGGCGCCCTACTACGACCCGGAGGAACTCTACGGGATCATTCCCGACGACATCAAGATCCAGTTCGACATGCGAGAGGTCATCGCACGGATCGTCGACGGAAGCCGCTTCCACGAATACCAGCCCGACTACGGTACGACCCTGGTCTGCGGGTACGCGCGCATCTGGGGCATGCGCGTCGGCCTGATCGGCAACAATGGCGTTCTCTTCAACGACTCCTCCCTGAAGGGTGCCCATTTCATCGAGCTGTGCAATCAGAATCGGACGCCGATCGTCTTTCTCCAGAACATCACCGGCTTCATGGTCGGTCGCGAGTACGAGGCACGGGGGATCTGCAAGGACGGTGCGAAGTTCATCATGGCGCAGGCGGGAAGCGCCGTACCGAAGTTCACGGTGATGGTGAACGGCTCGTTCGGGGCCGGCAACTACGCGATGTGCGGACGTGCCTACGACGGGCGATTCGTCTTCAGCTGGCCCAACCACCAGATCGGCATCATGGGGGCGGACCAGGCCGCCAACACGCTGGCCGACGTCAAGATCCGACAGCGTGAACGGGCGGGGGAAACCCTCTCCGAGGACGAGATCGAAGCGATCCGGCGACCCGTTCTCGAATCCTTCGCGCGAGAGTCGAGCGCCTACTACGCAACGTCCCATCTCTGGGACGACGGCATCATCGATCCGGTGGACACGAGGAATGCCCTGGGCATCGCGCTCTCGGCGGCGGCGAACACGCCGATCGAAGAGCCCCGCTATGGGGTCATGCGCTTCTGACGTCGACGAACGACGCGGTGTGCGGCCAGCAGGGCGAACCCGCCCGCCGCGGCCGAGGCGAGCGCCCCGGGCTCGGGGATCTCGAGGGTGATCCAGCTCCGATTCGCGTTCCCTCGCGTCACGTTTCGTGTCGAGATCGAGCCCGAGACCAGGGCCACGACGCCGTTGCCGTTGGCATCCCGTGCGTCGATTCCGGTTCGCCGGAACATCTCGGTACTCGCTCCGACGGCGACACTGGTCACCGTGATCGACAACCGGCCCGTCGTGAGCGGAAAGCCGACGCTGAGCACGTCCTGCCCGGTGAACGCGAGCGGGCTTCCCATCGACGTGACGGGATTGCCGAGATGGACGAGCGTACCGTTGGCCCCGATCGTGGCGGTATAGAGGGCCGTCGGGTTCAGGACGCCGGGTCGTGAAGCGACGCCACCGAAGGGCCCCCCAGCGACCGGGACCGTGGGCGGAGGCACGATCGATTCACGCACGACGCATCCCGTACACGGGGCGGTGAATCCCGTGGAGATCGGAAAATACTGCTTCGCCGTGCCCAGGATTCTTCCCAGCCCGACGCCTCCGAACTGGTTCGCCGTCCTGACGAAGCGCGCGACCCCGTTCACGCCCGCCGGATTGCCCGCCATCGGCGTGATCATGAGCGTCGCACCATAGTTGGTGCCGGGGGTCCCGTTCGCGCTCGCACCCGCGTAGAAGGAAACGATCGGCGCCCCGGGCCGTCCTCCCGCGGACAACATGACCGAGCCCAGGGCACTGCCGAGCGGCCCCATCACGACCATGCCGGTCGCGTTCGTCCCCGGATGGGGAAACGCGAAATCGAGATTCGTGACGACGGCCACGCCCTGGATACCGATGGCGGGAAGCGATCGACTCGCTCGATCGTATCGGAAGACACCGACGGGCAGGGTCAGGGCCCGGGGCTCCGGGCCGGAAGTCTGCATGATTGTGGCCGCCGGGGTGGGTTTGATCTGTCCCGGCTGGCCGAGTCCTTCGCCGACGGGCGCCAGCCCGTTCGGCGTGGCCGCGGCCGTTCGGATCGTGATCCCGTCGAAGGCCCCCGTCTGGGCCGGTGCGGTCGAAAGAGGCGCCGGATGACCGAAGCCCGTCTGGCCTCGAATCTGGCCTCCGAGACCGCAGATCGTGCCCGAACAGGCCACGCCCGCATCCGCGAGCGCCGGCTCCGCCTGCATGAACGGGCCCGCGAGCAGGAAGCCGACGCCGAGGAAGAAGCGCGCAGCCACGCCCGACGCAAGAGTCTTCATTCGCGCGGGGACGATCGCAGCATTCGCGATCCCTCCAGCGTCGGATCCGGAAGAATCCGAGACGCTCGGACAGGATACCACGCGCTCCCTTCGCCGTTTCGGGAATCCCGTCACGCTTTTCGGTTTTCAGCCGTCCCCCGAGCCCGCATGGTCGCCAACGCCAGCCGCGCCGTCGTCACGACCCGCATGGGACCGTCCCCAGACGTCATCGAAGACCATTTTCGTGATCGGGCGTCTGCGAATCGGGCCGTGGCCGCCGCGAACCGGATACCCGATCGGAATCGCGGCCGCCGTCCCCCAGCCTTCCGGGATCCCGAGGATCGTCCGGACCGCCTCCTCGTATTCGCAGAGCAGCGTCGTCAGGACGCAGCCGAGACCTTCCGCACGACAAGCGAGCAGCACGTTCTGCACGGCCGGATAGATCGAAGCCCCGCCGACGACCGAGACCCGGTCGAGCTTCGCGTCGGTGATCGCCATGTGAGCCGGATTGAAACAGAACACGAGAAGCGCCGGCGTCCCTGCGAAATGACGGGCGAGATGATCGCCCGCCGCGAACATCTTCTCGGCCGGATCGCGGATCGCGGCGGGTGCATCCCGGATCAGATTCCGATGGCCTTCGACATAGGCGCGCCAGCCCTCGGAATAGAGCCGACCGAGCGCGGCCATCTTCTCGCGATCGCGAACCAGCACGATCCGCCAGGGCTGGGCATTGCCTCCGGTCGGCGCCCAGGTTGCCGCCTCGAGAACCCGATCCAGAGTCTCCTCGGGAATGGGATCCGGTCGGAGTCGACGCACGGCGCGGAGCGTGCTCATCGCCTCGTACAGATCGATCCGCTCCATCTTCCCTCCTTCTCCCCCGTCTCCGATCGAGCGGACGAAGCGACGCTCCCACGGATCGCCTAGCGCCCTCGAAAAGACGGTCTTCGTTTTTCGCGAATGGCGCGAAGCGCCTCTTCGTGGTCCTCGCTCTGCAGGGTCACGATCTCGAGTGCCGTCGAAGCGTCGAACGCCACGTTGAACGCGTCCTTGACCAGCTTGTTGATCGCCTGCTTCGTGTATTGGATGGCGAGAGGCGCTCCCTCGGCGAGCCTCGTCGCGAAGGCGAGCGCCGAATCCTGCAGTTCCGCATCCGGCACGACATGGTTCACGAGCCCGATCCGCTCGGCCTCCACGGCGGGAACCGCATCTCCGGTGAGCAGGTATTCCTTGGCTCGGGCCGGACCGACGGCGAGCGGCCAGATCGCGACGCCTCCGTCGCCCGCGACGATCCCGACCCGGACATGGGGATCCGCGATCGTGGCCGACTCGGCCATCCAGACCACGTCACAGAGCAGCGCGAGCGAGGCCCCGAGTCCGACAGCCGGACCGTTGATGGCGGCCACGATCGGCAGGGGGACATCGAGCAGATCCCAGATCATCTGCTTCGCGTCACGCCGCAGATGTTCGAGGCTTTCCAGATCATCCAGGGTCGGGAACCAATCGAAGCTGCCCCCCGCCGAAAAGGCGCTGCCCGCACCCGTCAGAAGGATCGCCCGGGCCTCGTCCTCCCTCTTGAGAGCGGCAAACAAGCGGGCGAGATCGGCATGAAGACTCGCATCGACCGCGTTCAGGTCGTGATCGGGATGATCGATCGTGACTTTCAGCACCCGATCGATCCGTTCCAGGCGCAGGGTGTGATAGCCGTTGGCGTCATCAGCCGAAGCAGGGCTCATGGAAGACGGATTCCCCGGGGTCGGACCCCGGGGCGGCTCGCACCGGCGTCATCGGGTCGATGGAAGACACGCACGGCCAGAGAGCCGCGCGCCTCTGTCCCATGCGAAGGAACCGCGAAAATAGGTTATGCTTCGAGGGTCCTCCATACCCTTTGTCGGGCCCTCTGTCGGGCGAGAGCAGGGAAAGAGCAGGGAAAAGCAGGGAAAAGAGCAGGGAGAGCAGGGGAGACAACATGAAGATCGTGATTCGCAGGTTCCTGATCAGCGCGAGAATGGGTCTCCTCCTCGTGACCGTCCCGGCTTGTCTCGCCCTGACCGTTCCGACGATGGGTCATGCCTCCGCACTCGAAAAGGTCGGAGAAGGCGCCGCGGTCGGCTTCGATATCGCCGTCCTGCGCACGCTCGGCAGTCTTCGTCTGATCGTCGGTGCGGCGGCCCTGATTCCCGCGACCATGATCACGACCTTGACCCTGCCTTTCAATCGGGATCCGGGCCAGTATCGCGAGGTGGCGGATACGCTGGTCGTCGGGCCCGCGAACTACGTCTTCCGACGGCCACTCGGCGAGGACTTCGCCGGCGAATAACAGGCCGGGCGACCCCGATCACACCAGCGGAACAGCGAACGCAAGCGAACGACAGCGCAGGCGAACGCAAGCGAACAAGAAAGGCGGGCCGACCCTGGAGTCGACCCGCCTTCTGCTTTTCCGTCACCCGTTCATCCGTGAAGGGCCGAACCCTTCTCCGGATCAACGCCTTTCCCGACTAGCGGCGGCGGCGTCGAACGAGCTGGTGGCAACCGAAGAGCGCGAACATCCCGGCCGAAGCGGCGAGGATCGCACCCGGCTCCGGGATCTCGAGCGTGATCCAGGTCCGG
>DRKE01000435.1 GCA_011051925.1 Deltaproteobacteria bacterium | reverse complement strand
GGATGAAATTGCGACATACACCGGATCTGCGCTTCGTCCTCGACGACTCGATCGCCGAGGGAAGCCAGACGCTCGCGTTGATCCGGTCCCTCGAGATCCGTTCCGAGGAGGCCGCATCCGACAGCCCGGGCGAGGCCGGTCCGTCGGGAGGGGGTCCGGCAGGCGGGGACCCGCAAAGGGAGACCGAAGACCAGGATGGCGAAACGCAATTCGAGGCGTAGACGACCCGAGCCGCCGGGGCCGGCCGGCTTCGTCGTGGTCGACAAGCCGGCCGGGCGAACCTCCCACGACGTCGTCGATGCGGCGAGGCGCTGGTTCGGGACCCGTCGGGTCGGTCATCTCGGGACCCTCGACCCCCAGGCGACGGGCGTGCTGCCCCTGGCCATCCGCGGCGCGACCAAGTTGATTCCCTACCTGGCGGATTCGACCAAGGGGTACGACGGGACGATCGTCCTGGGTGCCGAGACCGACACGCTGGACCACGAGGGAGAGGTCCTGAAACGTCACGCGGGGAGCCTGCCGGATCGGGAGACCGTCGAGGCGGCCCTCGCACGCTTCAAGGGGGATATCCAGCAGATTCCGCCGATGTTCAGCGCGGTCAAGAAGGACGGCGTGCCGCTCCATCGGTTGGCCCGGCGCGGCGAGGAGGTCGAACGCGAGCCGAAATGGGTCACGATCGACGAGATCGAGCTGACGCGATTCGAGCCACCCGAGGTCGACGTTCGCGTCCTCTGTCGGGCGGGGACCTACGTGCGCGTCCTGGCGGCGGATCTCGGCGAGGCGCTCGGTTGTGGGGCTCATCTGGGCGGGCTCCGGCGGACCCGGAGCGGCCGCTTCACCCTCGAGATGGCCTGGACCGTGGAGGCGTTGGAGGCGGCGGCCGAGGCGGGAAAGATCGGATCAGCGCTGATCGAACCGGTCGAAGCGTTGGGGTTTCCCGTCCATCCGATCCGGGGAGAGCAGCGGATCCGGCTCGCCAACGGCGGAGATCTGCCGGCGGAGGGACTGCATCGGGCACCGCCGGGAACGCGGGTTTCGATCGTCGACGAGGGGGGCGGATTCCTGGCCGTGGGGGAAATCCGGGCCGATCGTCGTCTCTGGCCGCTGCGGGTGTTGCTCGCGGAGTGATTCCGATGGGAAAACCCGGGGGGTGGCGTTGCCAGGCGGGGACCGCTCTGTCAAACTCCCGCGATTCAGAAACCGATTGAAAACAGTCCGGTTCTCGTCGCGAGCGGATGCGCGGGAACGGTCGCGCTTTTCTCGGGATCCTTCAGGGTGCCTACGGGGTTCGCGGGAGCCTGCGGGAAGAGCCGACACGAACAAGCCGAGCAGACGAGCCGCCCAGCGCTGCACGAAGCTGCCCGAAACAGACGCATCGCTCCGGCGATGACCTCAGATGGATCAGGAGTCGACGAGTTGATCTCTGCAGCGAAGAAAGCCGAAATCGTGGAGGCCCACAAGCGAAGCGAGGCCGATACGGGTTCACCCGAAGTCCAGATCTCGCTTCTCACGGAGCGCATCAAGGGGCTTCAGGAACATTTCAAGACCAACGCGAAGGATCATCATTCTCGTCGCGGGTTGCTCAAGATCGTGAGCCAGCGACGCCGACTTCTCGACTATCTCAAGAAAAAGGACTTCAACCGCTATCGCGCGCTCATCCAGGAGCTCGGGTTGCGGCGATGATTTCAAGGGCGCCGGATTCTCTTCTCTTCCCAGCGAAGGCTGCGAGGGAGCTTCTTCCGAAGCTCGTCTGAATCCGACGCCCATCAATTGGCCTGCACCGATTGCCAGGTGCCCCGTGGAGTGCGGGAGTCGGCCATACGCGAACCACCCCCAATTTCGCGCATGGGTGATCCTGCATCTTCACGGAGTTCACGGCTCGACCGGTGGACAAGACGGGATTTCCTCGTCGACAGGCCGTCAATGGATCGGCATCGCCTCCGACTCGAAGAAGAAGAGGGGAGAGGGCGCCGGTCAGGAGTACAGCATGCCCTATTGGTTCAAACCCTCATCCGTATCCGTCGAGGTCGGCGGTCGTACGATGACGATCGAAACCGGCAAGGTGGCGAAACAAGCCGCCGGCGCCGCCCTCGTCAGCTATGGCGATACCGTGGTCCTCGTGACCGCGGTCCACTCGAAGCCGCGACCGGGGATCGATTTCTTCCCCCTCACCGTCGATTTCGTCGAGAAATTCGCTGCCGCCGGAAAGATTCCCGGCGGTTTCTTCAAGCGGGAAGGGCGCCTCGCCGATCGCGAGGTTCTCGTCTCCCGCTTCATCGACCGTTCGATCCGCCCGCTCTTCGCCGAAGGCTACAACGACGATACCCAGGTGACGGCGACCGTCCTCTCGGCCGATCCCGACCATTCGGCGGACATGTGTGCCTTCATCGGGGCTTCGGCGGCCCTCTCGATCTCCGAGATCCCCTTTCTCGGGCCGATCGCGGCGGTCCGGATCGCGCGGGTGGACGGGGACTACCTGATCAATCCCGCGCCGGACGAACTCGAGGAAAGCGATCTCGAGTTGATCGTGGCCGGCAACCGCGGCTCGATCGTGATGGTCGAAGGCGGTGCGAAGGAGCTGCCCGAGGACGAAGTCCTCGCGGCCCTGAAGCATGCCCACGACGAGATCCAGCCGATCATCTCGGCGATCGAGTCGTTCGCGGCGGAAGTCGGCAAGGAGAAGATCGCCGTTCCCGAACCGCCGGACCTGTCGGCGCTGGAATCCCGGATTTCGGAGCTCGCGGCCGATCGCCTGGCCGAGGCCTTCCAGATCAAGGAGAAGAAGGCCCGTTCCGAAGCCGTGAAGGCCGTCGAAAAGGAGATCATCCAGCGTTTCGAGGACGAGTACCGGAACGAAGAGATCGAGGTGAAGACGCTTGCCGACATCGAAGCCCGCTCGAACGGGCTCCGCGAGTTGCAGGGAAACGTGAAGGCGATCCTGCATGATCTCGGCGGCAACCTCATGCGCGAACGCGTGATGGCGACGGGCGATCGGATCGATGGTCGTCGCAGCGACGAGATCCGCCCGATCGCCTGCGAAGTCCGGCCCTTCCCGAGGCCCCATGGTGTCGCGCTCTTCACGCGCGGCGAGACCCAGGCCGTCGTGACCGCGACCCTCGGCTCCGGGTTCGACGAGCAGACGATCGACGGCATGGCGGGGCGTTGGAAGAAGAGGTTCATGCTCCACTACAACTTTCCGCCCTTCTCCGTCGGGGAAGCCCGTCCGCTTCGGGGGCCGGGACGGCGGGAGGTCGGACACGGCACCCTGGCCGAACGGGCGCTGACGCCGGTCCTGCCGGACCACGAGGATTTCCCGTACACGATTCGCGTCGTGTCCGAGACCCTCGAGTCGAACGGTTCGTCGTCGATGGCGGCGGTCTGTGGCGCGACGCTCGCGCTGCTCGATTCCGGAACGCCGCTCAAGGCGCCGGTTGCGGGGATCGCCATGGGACTCATCACGGACGGCCAGCGGACCGTGATCCTGTCCGACATCCTGGGCGATGAGGACCATCTCGGCGACATGGATTTCAAGGTCGCGGGTTCCAAGGATGGCATCACGGCGCTCCAGATGGACATCAAGGTCACCGAGATCGACTGGGACATCATGGAGAAGGCGCTCTCCCAGGCGCGTGAAGGCCGGCTCCATATCCTCGACTGCATGGACAAGGACACGGCGGAGGAGCTTCACGGTCTGAAGCCGCGAACCGAACTGCACGATTTCGCGCCCCGCATGGAAACCCTGCTGGTCAAGCCCGATCGCATCCGCGACATCATCGGGCCGGGCGGCAAGGTCATCCGCGCGATCCAGGAGACGACGGGCGCCAAGATCGACGTCGAGGACTCGGGCAAGGTCTCGGTCTTCGGGCCGAATGGCGCGGCGGTCGAGCAGGCGATGGCGATGGTGGGCGAGCTCACGCAGGAAGCCGAGATCGGGCGCATCTACCTCGCCAAGGTGAAGCGGATCGCCGATTTCGGCGCGTTCGCCGAGATCTTCCCGGGAACCGATGGGCTGATCCACATCAGTCATCTCGCCGCCGGGCGGGTCGACAAGGTGACGGACGTCCTCGAGGAGGGCGACGAAGTGCTCGCCAAGTGCATCGACATCGATCCTTCGGGTCGCATCCGCCTTTCGCGCAAGGAAGCCCTGGCGGACCAGGCGGCGGCGGCCGAGCAGGACGACCAGGCAGCCGAGTAGGCGACGAGAGAAAGGGGCTCCGTGGACGGGCCGCTTGCTTCCGGTCCGGGATCGCACTCGCGTCCCGGTCCGACCCGGGTCCGGGTGGAGATCAGCCGCGATCCGCACGCGCAGGACCTGCCGCTCCCCGAGGTTTCGACCGGGGGGGCGGCAGGGCTCGACCTGCGCGCCGCCATTCCCGATCCGGTCCGGATCCTTCCAGGAAGACGCTGCTTGATTCCGACCGGCTGGCATATCGCGCTGCCACCGGGCTACGAGGCCCAGGTCCGTCCGCGCAGCGGCCTCGCGCTACGACATGGCATACTCGTTCCCAATGCGCCGGGAACGATCGACGCGGACTACCGCGGTGAGATCCAGGTCATCCTGCTGAATGCGGGCGAGGCCGAATTCGAGATCGCGCGCGGCGACCGGATCGCCCAGCTCGTCGTCGCACCGGTGGTGCGTCCCGAATGGATCGAGGTCGAGGCCCTTGATTCCACGGAGCGGGGTGCGGGCGGCTTCGGGCATACCGGACGATCCTGAGCGGAAGCGAATGGGCGGAGTGCGATGATGGCTGGCGCATCGGAGGATGAGCGGATTGGCTGAGGGACCGACGGAAACATCGGAAGAGTCGGATCAAGTCGCCTCCGGCCTCGAGCTCCCGAATCCCGTTCCGGCCGATTCGCGCGATACGGGTGGGCGGGTTTCCCCCGGAGACGCGCCGACCGGGACGGACGGAGCCGACGCCGACGAGGCCGAAGCCAGGAAGGCCGCCCGGCGCAAGGACCTGCTTTCCCGGTTGGCGACGGCGGCGGTCCTGATTCCCTTCGTTCTCTGGACGATCGCGCAGGGGGGGCTCTTCTATCTCGCGGTCGTGATGGGAATCGGACTGCTCGCACAGCAGGAATTCTACGGATTGATCGCGGACAAGGGCGCGAGTCCGATCCGCTCCATCGGTCTCGGCTTCGGGGCGGCCGTGATCCTCATGGCCCATTTCGGCAACGAGTACCATGCGATGCTGCTGATGACGGCGTCGTTGCTCTTCCTGATGGTCGCCCAGCTTCGGAAAAACGAGATCCAGGAGGCGATGGCCAGCATTTCGGGCACGTTCTTCGGCGTGTTCTATGTCGGCTGGCTCATCAGTCACGCGGTGCTGCTCCGGAAATTCGAGGTGGCCGCGGCGGCCCACTACGATCCGGCGCTGCTCGTCACGCTCAATTTCTCCCCGGGCAGCGGCATCTTCTTCATGGTCTATACCCTCGTGACCGTCGTCGGTTGTGATGTCGGGGCCTATTTCGCGGGCCGGGCCTGGGGGCGACGGAAACTCGCTCCGGAGATCAGTCCGAACAAGAGCGTCGAGGGGGCCCTCGGCGGCATCATCACGGGGGGACTTCTCGGTCTCTCGACGAAGCTCGTCTTCGATGTCTTCTGGCCCGATTGGAGTGCAGCGATTCCGTGGAGCGTCGCGCTCGGGTTCGCCTTCATCCTCTGCGTCGTGGGCATCATCGGCGATCTCGTCGAGTCGCTCCTGAAACGCGATGCCGAGGTGAAGGATACGGGGGCATTGCTGCCGGGCATGGGGGGCGTCCTCGATCGGATCGATGCGCCGCTGCTCGGACTGCCGACGATGTACTACCTGCTGCTCGGCTACATCTACTTCCAGACCGCCTGACGCCGCCAGCGGAGGATCGGGCGCCGCGGCCGGGTCAGGCGCCGCGGCCGGGTCAGGAGTCGAGGCCGAGGCGGCGGCGGATCCGGGGGATGGGTTCTTCGAGATCGGGTTCGAATCCGCTTCCGCTGATCTGTTCGAAGGCGCTGATGTAGCGGGTCGCGGCCTCGACCCGGACGTCGATGGGCAGCTCCGGCGGCGGGCCATTTCCCCGGTAGCCCTGTTCGCCTAGCCAGAGGCGGACGTATTCCTTGTCGATGGCCGGTGGGGAGGTCCCCCTGCGAAGGGCCTCTTCGTAGCCGTCGATCCTCCAATAGCGGGAAGAATCCGGCGTGTGGATCTCGTCGATCACCAGGATTTCGCCGTTCTCGTCGAGGCCCATCTCGTATTTCGTATCGACGAGGATCAGACCCTGTTCTTCGGCATGGCGGGTCCCCTCGGCGAAGAGGCGTTGTGCGATCGCTTCGGCCGCGTCGTAGCGCTCCGCCGAGATCACGCCGCTCGCGATCAATTCGTCCCGGGAGGTGAGGGCGTCGTGCTGGCCGTGTTCGGCCTTCGTCGTCGGGGTCAGGATCGGTCGAGCGAGTCGCTCGTGACGCTTCATGCCTTCGGGCAGGACGTGTCCGCAGTAGTTGCGCACACCGTTCTCGTAGGCCGTCCAGATCGAGGTCGAACTCGACCCCGTCAGATAGCCCCGCATGACGAACTCGACCGGGAGGGTTTCGCATTCTCTCACGATCGAGACGTTCGGATCCGGAACCTCGAGCAGGTGGTTCTTCGCGATCGCCCGGGTCCGCTCGAACCAGAAGGCGGCCATCTGGTTCAGGACCTGTCCCTTCAAGGGGATCGTGCCGACGACGACGTCGAAACAGCTCACGCGATCGCTCACGACGAGGGTGCGGGTCTTCTCGCCGAGGTAGCTGTCGCGAACCTTGCCGGATACGCGGCGACCGAGTTCGGGAAAGTCGGTCTCGGCGAGGGTTCGCTCGCAGAGTTCACGCAGATCGTGTCGGTCGACGCTCACCTGGGCCCTTTCTCGATGGCGGATGGAGGACGCGACGGAGAGCCTATCCCAGAATCCGGACCGGGGTGGCATGTCGGCCGGGACCGGGGTGGCCCGGGCAGGCGGGATCCGACGTAGCCGGTCGGATGCGGCGCTCGGCGGTCGCCGGGGTGGCCGGCTTCGCGCAGCGCTTCGCCCGTCGTTTGACCCGTCCGCGGGCGATGTCTACCATGCGGCCGACTTCCCGCCCAGCGTCGGGGGTCCTGCCTCCCCGAGGCCTCTCCGGCTGAAGGGTCGCTTCCGCCCGAACGCGACTGGAAAAAGCCCGGTGTCTCGATGACCCAGAAGTGCCTGCCCCCCGCGAGTTCCCCTCTCGAGCGCTTGTCGCCGGAAGATGTCGCGTCGCTCGAAGACGCCCACCGGGCCGATCATTTCCACGACGAGTGTGGCGTCTTCGGGATCCATGGAGACGACGAGGCTTCCCATCTCACGTACCTCGGACTCTATGCCTTGCAGCATCGCGGGCAGGAGAGTTGCGGAATCGTCGCCTCGAACGGCAAGGAGCACGTCGCCCACCGCGCGATGGGACTCGTGGCGGATACCTTCGGTGCCGAGATCCTCGAGCAGTTGAAGGGACGGCATGCGATCGGGCATGTCCGGTATTCGACCTCGGGTGGCAGCATGCTGCGGAATGCCCAGCCCATCTGCGCCAATACGGACGGTGGTCCCGTCTCGATCGCCCACAACGGGAATCTCGTGAATGCCGGCGTGATCCGTCGCGAACTCGAGGGGCGCGGCGCGATCTTCGGTTCGACCTCCGATAGCGAGGTGCTTCTCCACCTCGTGGCGCGCTCGCGCGAGAAACACATGGAGGATCGCTTCATCGATGCGATCTCCCGGGTGAAGGGCGCCTACAGCCTCATCCTGTTGACGAACGACGCGCTGATCGCGGCCCGTGATCCCCATGGCTTCCGTCCCCTCTCGATCGGTCGCAAGGACGGCGCATTCGTCCTTTCGAGCGAGACCTGCGCGCTCGACCTGATCGGGGCCACGCACGAGCGCGACGTCGAGCCCGGGGAGGTCGTCGTGATCCGGCGGGGGCGCCTTCGGAGTATCCGGCCCCTGGGTCGGGACGTCGGTGAACATTTCTGCATCTTCGAGCATATCTATTTCGCGCGTCCCGATTCGGATCTCGTCGGTCGCAACGTCTATGCCTATCGCAAGGAACTCGGGCGGGTGCTCTCGCGCGAGCATCCCGTCAAGGCGGACATGGTGGCACCGGTCCTGGATTCGGGCAGCGCGGCGGCACTCGGCTACGCCGAGGAATCCGGCATTCCGTACGAGACGGCGCTGATCCGCAACCACTACGTCAGCCGGAGCTTCATCGAACCGACCCAGACGATTCGCGACTTCAAGGTTCGCGTGAAGCACAACCCGGTTCGTGGCTTTCTCGACGGGAAGCGGATCGTGCTCGTCGACGATTCGATCGTGCGGGGGACGACGCTCGTCAAGATCGTCGGCATGCTTCGTGCGGCGGGTGCTCGGGAGGTGCACGTGCGGATCTCGTCTCCGCCGACGATCGGTTCCTGTCACTATGGAATCGATACACCCAACCGCGAAGAGCTGATCGCCTATCGTCATTCCGTAGAGGAAATCTGCGAGCGGATCGGAGCGGACAGTCTGGGTTATCTCTCGATCGAGGGACTGCGTCGGACGGCGGACAAGGAATTGAAGCGCGGAATCTGTGACGGGTGCTTCTCGGGGGACTATCCGGTCGAGATCGATTCGACGTCGACGGTGCCGCAGTTGACGCTCTTCCGTGCCGTCCGGGAAGCGGATACCGGATTCTGATCCCGGGATCGGCGGCTCGCATCGGCTTCCGGTGTCGCGTGATCTCCCGGCGGTCTGCCGGTCCCTTGCCGGTGGTCTTCCGTGTCGATTCACACCAGCCCGGATCGCTCCGTTTTTCGCATCTTAAACGCTCCAATGGATTTCGCGGGTGGCCGATGGAAGATCATGGTGTTGGGGATCACCCCCGATTGCCGGGGCGCGACCCTGCGCGGAGTGACCTTTCTGGCCATGCAAGACGATTCGTTGCAGATCCGATTCGACTCGCCGGAGGCGCTTCGCGCGGAATTCGAGAAGAACATCTCGAATCGTGGGATCTTCGTGGCGAGCGAGCGGACCTTCGAGGCCCGGCAGACGCTCGAAATCGAAATCATCCTTTCTTACGTCGACGACGAGGAGATCGCCCTGTCGCTGCGCGGTGAGGTCGTTCATTGCATTCCTCCGGAGATGGCCGCGAACGGCGTCGCAGCCGGGGTCGCCATCCAGTTCGACGATGCGGCAACCGAACTCCGGGAGGCCTTCGATCCGCTGCTTCGGATCGAGGTCGCCCCGGCGGGTGCCCCGGATGCCGCGACGGCGTCGGATGCGACGGCGGACGCCGTGGACGCCAGTGGGATCCGCATGGACGACGGCAAGGCAGAGGCAGAACGATCGCCTCGGAAAGGCTCATGCGAGGCGCGCGATCGGAGATCGTCCAGGCGGGGTGCGGTCCGCGTGCCCGTTCGCGTCATGCCGACGATGAGTCCGCCCTTCGAAGCGACGAGCCGCGATCTCAGCGCGAGCGGAATCCTGTTGTCGATGAAGAAGACCGTCCTTCCGGTCGGCGAGGTCGTCCGGATCTGCCTCTGGCATCCGAGCGGCGAGCCGGGGATCGAGATCGATGGTCGGGTCGTTCGACAGGTCGCCAACAAGAACGGTCGGATCGCGGCCGTCGCCGTGGCCTTCGACCGGAACCAGTCGGCGGACCCGCAGATCCGCGACGTGATCGACGCGCTCCGGGAGGCGGGACATCGCAATCGACTCGGCGGGATCAGCGGCTCGATCGTCGATCTCGGGTTGGCCAACATGCTCCAGATGTTCGGCTCCTCGGCGCCGCAAGGCACGCTCGTCCTGGAACGCGATGGCGAGCAGGGTTGGATCGCCTTTGCCGAGGAGCAGTTCCTGGGAGCGGAACTCGGCGGACTCGAGGGGCACGAGGCGATGGTGGCCATGCTCGATTGGGGCGAGGGTCATTTCCAGTTCGAGGCGATCGCGGACCCCCGGCTCCTCGAAGAAGCCGATCGTCGCCCGCTCCAGGCCGTGGTGCTCGAGGCGATCCGGGCGCTCGATGAACGCGCGCGGGACGACGCGCCGGGTGACACCAGCATCGAGATCGACGACTCGACGACCTTCGTCGTTGATGCCGAGCGGGAGGAGGCTTCGCGGGCGGGGCTCGGAAAGACCGGGGAGGCCGTACTCGACCTCGCCCGGGCCGGCATGTCCGTCGAGCGGCTGACCGAGATCATCCCCGAGCCGCCGGAAGAGATCCGGATCGCGCTCGAGGACCTCGTCGAGCGGGGTGTGCTCTCGCCGCTCTGATCCGGGACTCAGCTCGCCTCGCGCCTCTTGAGCCAGAGGATCGAGATCAGGATCGCGCCAAAGCCGGAGACGCCGATCAGCCAGGCCTGGCTTTCCGTCAGCAGGCGCACGTGTCGCTCGCTGGGATCGGTTGCGGCCCGGCAATCGGGGTCGAGCGGGAAATCGACCTTTCCGTCCCCGTCGTCGTCCTCCTCGTTGGCGCAATCCGGTCGGGCCCAACGGATGATCTCGCTTCGGTAGAAGGAGATGTCCGCCGCATAGGTGGTGTCTCCGTAGGCGGAGCTCTCCTTGGGTGTCAGGTAACGCGCCGAGACGGAGGTCATCATCCCGGCCAGGAGCCATTCGCCCTCGCGCTGCACGAAGACGGCACCGCCGGAATCGCCGACCGCTGCCTGGGCCTCGTGGGGTGTCACGCTCGGGGAATTGGGGGGATCGAAACGGAACGTGACCGCATGGGTCCTCCAGTTCTTCTGGACGAGGATCTGGTGGTTCGAGACGATCCGATTCGTGCCCCAACGCTTTCGTCCGGATCGACTCCATGCGAAGGCGAATTCATGTCTCTGGTGGGGATCGTTGGGGTCGATCCATTCGATCACTTTTTCCCGTCCCCGTCCGAATCCGATCACGAGTACTTCCTCGTCCGGCTGCAGGGGATCCCTGGCGAGTGGCAGGAGCGGGAGGTCGGGCAGGTCGGCATCGGCGCGGAGTCGGAAGAGCATCGCGTCGGCGGCGGTCCCATTCAGGTTCAGGAGCGTGTGGTGCGAGCGGATGTCAGGGACGTAGACCCTGCCCTCGAGAAAGATCTCGCCCATCCCGACATGGCGGGCCGTGAGTGCCCAGCCATTGCCCAGGTAGATGACCGAGGGACCTTCGTATCTCCGCTGGGTGACGTTCTCCCAATACGGAAAGTCGGGCGGGACGGGACTCGTCGGTTCGAACTCCGGGCTCGGGAAGATCAGCGCCCGGCCATCCGTCGATGCGAAGAGTGGGATCAGCAGGAACAGGCCGGCCGCGAGGGCGTCCCGGAGCCGGGCGAGCCGCGCTCTCCGCATCCGACGAGCGGTCCGGACCTCGTGGTCGTCGTTTCGGAACGGATCTAGCGAGGGCTGATCCAGGGTTCGTCTCCGCGCTGGATCAGCGTGTCCCGGCCGAAGACCACATCGTCGGGTTCCGGGTGGTCGATGTTGTAGTGGAGTCCGCGACTCTCCTTTCGGAAGGCGGCGCAGCGGATCACGAGTTCGGCAACCGTGGCGAGATTGCGGAGCTCGATCAGCTCGGGCGTGACACGGAAATTCCAGTAGTACTCGTTGATCTCCTCGCGCAGCATCTCGATCCGATGACGCGCGCGGGAGAGCCGCCGGTCGCTTCGGACGATGCCGACGTAGTTCCACATGAAGCGCCGGATCTCGTCCCAGTTCTGGGTGATGACGACGGCCTCGTCGATCGGGGTCGCCTCGCCGTGCTGCCAGGCCGGCACGGAGCCCGTTTCCTCGACTTCGGGAAGCCGGGTGATCGCGGCCGAAGCCGCAGCGTCGGCATAGACGAGGGCCTCGAGCAGGGAGTTCGAGGCGAGCCGATTCGCGCCATGGAGTCCCGTGGAGGTGACCTCGCCCGCGGCGAAGAGATTGGGCAGATCGGTCTCGCCGCTGCGGTTCGTGCGCACACCCCCGCAGCAGTAGTGGGCCGCGGGAACGACGGGAATCGGGTCGCGGGTGATGTCGATGCCGTATTTCAGGCAGCGTTCGAAGATCGTCGGGAAGCGTCCTCGCACGAACGCGGGATCCTTCGTCGTGATATCGAGAACGACGTAGTCGTCTCCCGTGCGTTTCAGCTCGGCATCGATCGCCCGTGCGACGATGTCGCGGGGGGCCAGGTCCCGCATCTCATGGTAGTTGCCCATGAACGCTTCCCCATCGCGTCGTCGGAGGATGCCGCCTTCGCCCCGAACGGCTTCGGAAATGAGGAACGACTTGGCCTGGGGATGGAAGAGGCAGGTCGGATGGAACTGCATGAATTCCATGTTGGCGAGCGTCGCTCCGGCGCGGTAGGCCATCGCCATCCCGTCGCCGGAGGCGACGTCGGGATTGCTCGTGTAGAGGTAGACCTTGCCCGCTCCTCCGGTGGCGAGCATCGTGATCGGCGCGGTGAAGGCGTCGATCTCCCCGGTCGTGGCATCGAGGACGTAGGCGCCGAGTGCCCGGTTCGTTCCGGTCTGGCCGACCTTCGTCGCCGTGACGAGATCGATCGCGCAATGGTCTTCGAAGAGATGGATCCGGGGATGGGCCCGGACACGGGCGACCAGGGCCCGCTCGATCTCACGCCCCGTGGCGTCGTGCCGGTGGAGGATCCGTCGTTTCGAGTGGCCTCCTTCGCGGGTCAGGTCGAACCCGCTCCCCCCCGGTTCGCGCGCCGGATCGAATTCGACCCCGTTCTTCAGCAGGGCCGCGATCGCATCGGGGCCGCGTTCGATGACGAAGCGGACCGTCTCTTCGTTGCAGAGTCCGGCACCGGCCTTCAGCGTGTCCTGGACGTGGGTCTCGAAGGAATCGCCGGGATCCATGACGGCCGCGATGCCGCCCTGGGCCCAATCCGTCGCGGAATCGGTCGCCCGGCGTTTCGTGATGAGGGCGACGTCGCCGACTTCGGCGACGCGCAGGGCGAAATGCATTCCGGCCAGACCGGAACCGATGACCAGGAAATCGAAGCGCCGGAGGGAAGCCCCGGATTCGGGCCCGGACGGGTCGACGGGATGAAAGGGGGTTTCACTCACGGGATCGGGTCGGATGCTCCAAGGGGAGGGGGGATCGGCGAGCCGGACTTCCGCGCTCGGGAGGATGAAAGCCGGCTGCGTGGCAGGCGCAGCGCAGCTCAGGTCGGATCCACGAGCCTCCGATACCTGGGCATCGGAATTTAATCGGGCTCCACCGCGAGGGCCACCAGCACCGGGCAGGAAAGCGGGCCCCCTGGGGCCGAAAACTGTGGTGCGTCGGGAGCCGGCCAGCGGTCGGCGATCGAGGTGGGCGGCGCGGGTGAGTCAACGGCGGGTGCGGCGGGAGAGGCGATCGGGTGGGACGCGACGGGGCGGATGCGCTGGAAGCGGGCGGCATCATGGACGCTGACGCGCGTGGTCGGAAGAGGCGGACATCCGGGCTCCTGCCGTTCGTCGCCCTGGCGGCAATCGTCGGCTCGCACGCGGCCCCCGGACCGGCCGTGGCCGACTCGATCTACCGCTACATCGATGATCGGGGTGTCGTCCACTTCAGCGATGTTCCGACGGATGCACGGTTCAACCGGGTC